>CAYMSC010000674.1:0-2911 GCA_964392805.1 uncultured Saprospiraceae bacterium | reverse complement strand
CTCGTCCAGATGACCAACTTATTATTTCGTCGTTACTAAGTATATTTACATTTAGAATGTAATAGTCCAAAATTTGGAAAATAACTAATTCTCTTCAAGACTTTTTAAAAAGGGAATTGCTGATGAAAACTTCATAGTTACTTTACCTTAGAAAAAGCTTCGGGTTTATTATACTGCATAACCATTGTCTGAAAAAGCGTATCTGGTTTAAAAGGTTTTTGTATTAAATCTGTGAATTTAAGCGTCTCTAATTTAGCAATAGTTTCTTTAGTTGTCGAAGCAGTTACTGCAATAATTGGGATATTTTTATAATTGTCTAGGCATCTAATTTGTTTAGTCGCTTCTAATCCATCCATAACAGGCATTTCTATATCCATTAAAATAATATCGTAATGATTTACTTTAGCTTTTTCTACCGCAATTTGTCCATTTTCTGCTAAATCTATCTTAGTTTTCCATTTTTTTAATAATTTTTTAGCAACTAACTGATTGATTTTATTGTCTTCTACTAATAAGACTTTTGCTTCGCTTAAAACATCTTTTTGTGGATTTTTTAATACTTCTTTTTTCTTAATTATTGGTTGTTGCTGTTCAGAAAAAGCTAGAGTAAAATAGAAAGTAGACCCTTTATTCACTGCACTTTCAACATAAATTTGACTATCCATTCGCTGTAATAATTTTTTCACAATGGACAATCCTAAACCAAGTCCGCTATAATTTCGATTTAGATTTGTTTCTATTTGAGTAAAACGATTAAAAATATTTTCTAAATTTGATGCGTTGATACCAATACCAGAATCTTTAACCGCAAAATAAATTTGAGGTTTATTATCTTTAAAAGATTGGAGTTGTACATTGATGGAAATGTCGCCATTTTTTGTAAATTTGATAGCATTTTGAACTAAATTATTAACAATTTGCAATAGCCTTCCCGAATCACCTATTAATTTAGTTGGAACTCGTTCATCTAAGTGAAGTTGGAGCGATATTTCTTTACCCAATTGCAACTCATAAGCTTTTACCGTCTTACTTAAAATATAGTGTAAGTCAAAGGGCTCTTTTTTTAAAGTTAGTTTTGATTGTTCTATAAGGCTAAAATCAAGCACATCATTAATAAGACTGAGTAAATTATTAGAGGAAAAAAGGATGGTTTGTAAATCTTCTTTTTGACTAACTTTCGGATGGGTCTCTAATAAATTATGCCCAAGAGCAATGATTGCATTTAAGGGCGTTCGTAACTCATGACTGATGGTTGCCATAAAATTATTCTTTGCCTCATTTAATCGAACAGCTTCTTCTTTTGCTTTATTTAAAATTAGTCGCTCTTCTTTTTGTTTAGTAATATTTCTAGCTATGCAAAACGACCTTTGATAATTTCCTTGAGAGTCGAATATTATTTTAGTGGTTTGTCCCAGCCAAATTATTTCACCTCTTTTAGTACGTATTCGACATTGAAAAAAATTAGTTTTCTGTTTTTGTTTTATTTGCTTAAATATGGTGCGTCGATGTCTTTCTCTATCTACTTTTAGGATGCAATCACTAAAATTCATTTGGTAAATTTCTTCTTTTGTGTAGCCTGTCATTTTTAAGCCTGCAGGATTAATATAAGAAAAATGCCCAGAGGAATCTATTTCATAAATAATATCTTCGGCCTCTTCTAAGATAGAGCGAAAGAAATGCTCACTAGTTGTCATTTTCTCATAAAGATCTGTCTGATGAGTGATTAAATTTTGGGCTTCGGCTACTGCCATAGAACGATTAGCAACAAATTCTTTGGCGATGACATATATCATGAAAATAGGCAATCCTATTCTAAAGGGCAGTGTCCATAAACGCTGTGTGTCATTAATTCTAATATTACTATATGATAATAAATCATAATGTTGGATAGCGGTAAGTCCTACGATTAAAGCAAACGCTATAATTGAGAAAAACAAAGCCCATTTTCTATTTAATACAAAACTCGCTGAAAGAATTATAACGATATACCATAATACAATAGCTAATCCCTCTGGTCTTCCTGTTAAACTATGGATAGCAGCGATATAAATAAAATTGCAGAGTAGAAGTAAAATAGTTGGAAAATAAAGATTAGTGGTATGTTTGATAATAAAGGGGACGCCTATGTTTACGCTTATTAACAATATAAAAATTCCTAAAAGAATTGGAGATATTAAGTAAACCGTAGGTAATACAGGTATGGTAAATATGGTAAAAAGGAAGCATAGTTTTAAAACTAGTCTCACTTTTAATTTTTGGTCATAATCGTAAAAATCTACATTATTCTCCTTGATAAAGAATTCGACAATATCCTCAAAATATAATTTTATGTTTCTCATGTTTTGTGATTTGGTTAACGTTAGACTAAAGTGAATTTTGATAGACTATAATTAAGTTACTACAATAATTATTTGCTGCTCTATTTTGATAAAGCTTTGGGATAGAATGAGTTAGGAGTGATGAAAAAATCAGTTACTAGCTCATTGAGGTTAAAAGTTATACTATAAAATTGACCCCTAATTGAAAATCTTAGAGACTTAGGCGGGAATTATGGAATAAGAAGGTGAATTTTTTAAATTCACTTTCTTTAGACTATTCTGGAGGGAGTTAATAAAATTGGATTAGGTAATTTACTTATTTTCTCTGATGAGAAAATAAGTATAGTTTAATGCACTATTTTTTCAGTAATACTTAAGTAATGCAGCCTAATTAATCGGGTAATTTATAGCTATCTTTTCTCGCTATTTTTCACCAAAAAATAAATCCGTAGCTAGGCTATGCATTGATTTTTTGGCAAAAACTATCGAAAAAATCTTAGCTCTAAATTTTACCCGATTAATCAATCCGCATTACTTAATGTAATTGAAAAAATAAATTTTATTAAGGATTTTATGTAAAGTAAATCTCACTA
>CAYMSC010000673.1:0-2930 GCA_964392805.1 uncultured Saprospiraceae bacterium | reverse complement strand
CCAATCGAGCGGCTTCCATACAAAGACTTAAAGCGCCTTCAGAAACTGCTTTTTGTAATAAAAGCATTCTTCTAACATCAGGGTGATTGATAATTAAAGTCTGTCCCTGAGAAATATCTTTTTGCCCACCAGAACTTAATTTTCTTCCTTGTGGTCGCTCTTGTGCATATTGTAAAGAAGCATAATAAGCAGCAGAAGCGATAGACGCACCATTTAAGCCAACATCAATTCTTGCACCATTCATCATTTGGAACATGTGCGCCAATCCTCTATTTTCTGTACCTACTAACCACCCATAACAATTGTCCTCTTCTCCAAAAGATAAGTGGGCTGTTGCATTTGCTCTTTGTCCTAATTTTTGGAAATCCCCTGCTGCTTTCACATCATTACTTTCCAAACTACCATCTGCTTTAATTCGCTTTTTAGGAACTATAAATAAAGAAATTCCTTTGGTTCCAGCAGGTGCGCCTTCAATTCTTGCTAAGAATAAGTGAATAATATTATCTACACATTGGTGGTCACCACTAGAAATAAAAATCTTTTGTCCAGTAATTTTATAAGAACCATCTGCTTGAGGAACAGCTGCAGACGTAATATCTGATAAAGAACTACCTGCTTGTGGTTCTGTCAAACACATCGTACCACCCCATTCTCCATTCAGCATTTTAGGTACATACATTTCAGATTGCTCTTTCGTTCCAAAGGAGGTAATTAAATGAGCAGCACCGGAGGTCAAACCAGCGTACATCACTAATGGGTTATTAGCAGCCGTCAAAATATATCCTGTAGCTGCTGCTGCCATAAATGGCAATTGCATCCCTCCATGTTCTGCATCGAAAGTAGCTCCAGTAAAGCCCATTTCTCCCGATTTTTGCATTACGGTTTTTATCTGTGGGTGTACCAAAATTTCACCATCCTTATAAACGGCTGGTTTTTCATCCATTTCCTGATAGTAAGGAAAGAATTCTTTGTCCGCTAAATCTTTAGAAGAATCAATAATAAAATCAATACTTTCTGCATCAAAATCTTGGAATCTTTCTGCATCCAATAAACTATCAAGGTCGTGTAATTCGTGTAGTAAAAATTTTACATTTTCTACACTACAATATTTATCTGCCATTTTTCTAAATTTTTAGGAACTATTATTAGTTGATATTATTTTAATTAAACGTTGTTATTTTTTCAATAATATTTAGGATGTCATTGCTAATAATTCTCCTCGCACTCTAGTAAAAATTTCTTTCCCTTTTTCTGTGGCAAAAGGATATAATAAATTAGCAATAGTGATTAAACCTGTTTCTATATTATTATTTTGTTCTCCTCGAATAATTTGTTGAGTCAGCCAGAAATGTAAAGTCATCCAGATGCTATGTGCTAAAGACTCATACAAACCTTCAATTGGTTCTGCTATCAAATCTCCTTTTCCAACAGACATAAACATTAAATTGCGAATAATTGATTTTTCTTGAGCCACTTGCGCTTGATGCAACTCGGCTAATTCAGGATAAGAACGAATAATTTCTAAGGTATCCTGATAAAAAAAACGAAACGCTACTATATGCTCTAAATATCCTTTGGCTACATGTAAGTGGTCTTTCTGTGGGTTCATAAATTGATTGCCCACTGCCATTTCTTCCAACGTCTTAATCATATAGCGATAAGCCGAGTCCATTAACGCTTGCTTGGTCTTATAATGATAAGTGACATTACCCGGGCTAATCTTCATTTCTTCGGCAATATCTCTTATTCGTACATTGCTTACCCCTCTTTCGTTAAAAAGACGGATAGCTGTTTGAATGATATTTTGACGAGTTTTGCTCAACTGAAATTTATTGAATCAAGAAGCATCTAGCGAATATTCGCTGCAAATATAACGACTTTATTAACAATTAGTTCGTCTGGACTAATTTATTTTACAATATTAGTATCAAAAGATAAGCCAAGCAGTATATTTTAGTAGAAAAAACTTGTTTAATGTCTATAATTTGTAGGTGTGGATTGAATTTCATAGCTTAGCCTACATCGTTTAAAATTCTATAATTTAACAAAAAAATGAATTTATCAGAAGAAGAATATCATGATTTTCTGCACATCAATCAGTCTTTATTGCTTTATGCAGGGAAGCAAAAAGGCATATTAGATAAAAAATTAACTTTGGCCGTATTTAGAGAAAAAATGGATGCCAAGC
The DNA here is from genome assembly GCA_964392805.1 of uncultured Saprospiraceae bacterium. Classification (GTDB taxonomy): domain Bacteria; phylum Bacteroidota; class Bacteroidia; order Chitinophagales; family Saprospiraceae; genus JAFMDF01. Next base: position 742 of record CAYMSC010000673.1, on the reverse strand, counting down.
TCGTCATGGAATGTGCGGAGATTTTCTATGAAGACTTAAGTGTCTTGAATAATTTTATAAAAGATAACCCAGCAAAATTGAATTCGACACAATTGGCAGTTGCGGACGGATTTAGACATTTTGAAAAAGGGGCTTTTTTCGTTTACAAATATTTAAGCAATTATACTGTATTTGTTAAAGACAACTTAGTTTATGGAGTTTATACTTTAAGTGACCCCTTTGAAGCATTTTTTGATAATCATTTGCCAACTCTAATTGAAACCGTATTGCTGCCTTATAAGGATAAAATCACCTATCATGGCATTTTCATGGGCGGTAGAATGCGATTTGGAAGTGGTTATAAACGTTCCTTAAATGAAACCTATAAAAAAGCAAAAGCGAAATACGGTAGTATCACCCAACTTCCTTTTAGTGGGGATTCACTTTATGCAAAACAAAGCCCAAGTGACCAATTAAAATTCTTTATGAAAACTAAAGGAAGCAGAGAAGAATTTGAAAATGATATAGATAATTTAGTCGCTAAGAGCCGACGAAAAAATAAGTTCCGCATTTTTCAAATAGGAACCCGTACGGGTGAACCTCGAAGAGGATGGGCTGCTTTGTAATGGGTTGAAAACCTATGATAAAAACATTCAATTGAAAAATCAAATGCGGAAGTTATTTTTTCGTTATTAAGTTGGAAGACCGAAATAAGTTAAGCAAATAATTTTAATCAAAATTGACCTAATTAGCTGTCTGTCAA
>CAYMSC010000672.1:0-2936 GCA_964392805.1 uncultured Saprospiraceae bacterium | reverse complement strand
ATTATTAAATATAGTTAAAAATGGATATAAAAAAATCCGTTACTAAAATAGATTAGTAACGGATTTTGTTTTTTCAAAAGAACCGAATAAATTAATTATTGGTGCTCTATCCTTCAAAATGAAGAGACAAAGTAAAAGTACGAGATAATATTTTTTCAATCACAGTAGATTGTGGTAAAGATTCGTCGAATATAATGGTATTTCCTAAACCTTGGGACATTTTTAACTCAGGAGAAAAAATGAAATAAGGAAAGAAAAACTGAATACCAACGCCAATTTCACCCGAAAAATCAGTTGGGGCAATTTTTATTTGTTCGTCTGCTTGTCTAGCGTTGGAATCACTTGCTACGTCAAATCCATATTTAACGCCTGCGATTACAAACAAACGCATATCTTTATAAGGAGCTGATTTATAACGAACATGAAAAGGCATTTCAACTAAAACGGATTCAATCCTTCTTCTTATATTAGAACCATTAGTAGTGAAAAGTAATTGTCTTTCTGCGAAAGAAAGGGTTGGTAAAAACCTGAAATCAAAATATTGACCAATTTTTAAGTTGGTCACAATTCCTAAATTAAAACCGGGACCACTTACCGCATCCGCAGTTGAAATTTGATTATTACCAATAAAATCACTAGAATGGAACACTCTATAATTAGCTCGATTGAAACCTAATGTAATTCCAAAATAATAAGGTTTTTGTTGGAAATCTAAAAAGTTATAGTTTCCTCTTGCATTTTGGGCGGTAAGTTCTCCACTTTGTAGAAAAAATAAGCAGGCTATTAATGGGAGAAATCTACCCAGTTTTAAGTTTAAAATGGGTAAATGATAATTGTGAACAGGTAAATTAATTACTTGAAGCCTGTGTAAATAGAGCAAATTCCTAAACTTAATTTCTTGCATTTATTTGAGTTAAATCCTGATTCTTTGAGTACCTCCAGAAAGTCTTCTCCATCTGGAAAAGCTTGCACCGATTCATAAAGATATTGATACGCCTTTGGGTCTTTAGATGTTACTTTTCCAATCAAAGGAAGTATATACTTAAAGTATAGATTAAACAATTGTTTAAAGGGAAATATTGTGGGGCGAGAGAATTCTAACACAACGATTTGTCCGTTTTTTTTCAAAACTCGATTGATTTCTTTTAATCCTGCACGTAAATCTTCAAAATTTCGTACACCAAAGGCCGCTGTGGCTACATCAAAAGTATCTGCTTCGTATTGTAAATTTTCACTATCTCCTTGGTCCAATCGAATCAAATCGCTCAATCCTTTTTTGGCTATTTTTTTCCGACCAACGGCTAACATCTCATTAGATAAATCCATGCCAATAATTTGTGTAGGTTTTAGTTGGCGATTAATTTCTATCGTCAAATCAGCCGTACCTGTGGCAATATCTAAAATAGTCTTGGCTCGTTTATTTTCTATCATTCCAATCGCCTTTCTTCGCCACAAAACATCCATTCTTAAAGACAAAAGCCTATTTAAAAAATCGTAATAGGGCGCAATGTTGTCAAACATTTTTCCGACTTGCGTTTTTTTACTGCCTTCTGCTTGATATGGTTTTACTACTTGACTCATTGGAATTAGTTTATTAATTTATAATAAGGTGTTAGGAATGAGGATTCAGGTATTGGGTTGATTGGGGATTTCTGAAAACATCCTTACAAAAGTACCTCTATTTTTTTAGTTTAAAAATGTAAGCATAGATAAAACTTCAAAATTTTCTGAAAGTTTAGAATCTTATCTTATTATTTTCTAATGTTGCTATTTTTAAGTAATCAGGCAAAATTAAGTTATCAATTTTTATCAGTTAAAAAAATGATGAAAAGATTAGAAGTCAGAAGTCAGACCGTCTATGAAATAGACTGTCAGAAGTCAGATGACTTTCGCCTAAAAATCTAATAATCAGTAATTTACAGAAGGTAAGTCTGACTTCTGACAGAAAAATGTAATTTTTCAGTCTGACTTCTGACAGATTTATCGGTCTTAAATCTGACTGCTCACTTACTTAATCAGATAAAAATGGATGATTTTAAGCCGTTTTAAGTAACTATTCAGAACCGAGAGTAGAGAATAGAGAACCGAGATTTATTTTTCGGAAATTTGACCATTTTTGAATCTATTAAATTAATATTTGCCGATACTAAGTCTCTTTTCTCTCAATGTAATGGTCTCTAATCTCTATTCTGAATAGTCACCGTTTTAATTAAAATTCAATAGTTCATCGAAAAAGCATACTTATTTTCTTTTGATTATCAGCTATTTGCTATATTTAATCAACGAAGACAATATTTTCAAATCAGTAAAATTTTTAAAATGAAATCATCCACCTTATTAACATTCACACTTTTTTTATTAATCACCTTTTTTTCTTGCCAACAAGCAACAGAATCAAAAGAACTAGTTACAAAAACAGTAGAAGATGCAAATGGTTATAGCTACGATTATGTAGAAAATGACCCATCCAAAACAAGAGTTTATACGCTTGAAAATGGCCTGAAAGTTTATTTGAGCGTCTACAAAGAAGAACCTCGAATCTAAACCTACATTCCCGTCAAGGCTGGAGGAAAATTTGACCCCGCTAATTCCACTGGTTTAGCTCATTATTTGGAACATATTATGTTCAAAGGAACGGCTGATTTTGGGACTAAAAATTGGGGAGAGGAGAAAAAATTGTTGGACCAAATTGAACAACTATTTGAAGATTACAGAGATATTACTGACCCAGATGCTCGGAAAGTACATTATGCAAAGATTGATAAAGTGGATGAAGTCTTTGGATATGAAGAATACAAACAGCAAGTGAAGGGGTAGGGGATAGCGTGGTTCCTTATATAAAAGTGCTTCCAATAAGATATAATTGGAAGCACTTTTTTCTGGGCGAAATTCATTGTAAGAGCCGACGAAAAAATAAGTTCCGCATTTTTCAAATA
>CAYMSC010000671.1:0-2943 GCA_964392805.1 uncultured Saprospiraceae bacterium | reverse complement strand
TTTTTATTAAAAAGAGGTACTTTAAAAAAGTACGTATTTTCCTTTGTTTTAAAGGCTTTTAGGCCTATATTAGACCCACCTTTTCCAAAGCGAATGCAAAGGTACGATTATTTTAATGGTTTTCCAATATCCATATGCAAATTTTTATAAGGTTTTTTTTGTAGAAAAGATGTGATGTGTGTGCGGTTCGTTTTAACAGAGGAAATTAGTAGAAATCTATATATGAGGGAATAGAATTTGGAGTGGATGGAGTTAAAATAAAACAGAATTAGTGACTTAGGGCTAACTATTGCATGACATCAAAATACCAAGCAGCTTTCTAATACCATCCTATTTATCATTTTTTAACCATTTTTAAATTTTATATTTAGTTGTGAGCGTTATAGAGTATTTTAAGTTTATGCTAGCTTCTTTCTTTGCATTTTTTGCAGTAGGTTTTGCTTTTATAGGTTCAATTGGATTGAATGACCACTTAGAGACTTTTATTAACTATAAGAGTTTTAAGACAGATTATATTCAAGTTGATTCTTTTAAATTAGTTCGAATACGGCTCTCTAAATATGGAACAAACTATCAAAACGTTGCTTACGGAAAGCTAGAAAATAATATTGGTCGAAATGTAGAAATGGGGGTCTCCCGTGATTATAAAAAAGAGGGTATTAAAAGAATTCCTGTTTGGGTCAGAAAAAAAAGGATGGAACTAGGTCAATATATCCAAAACGTGGATCTGAAAATTTTAGCGAACATGCTAAAACTCAATTTTTAAAGATATTTTATTTGTTTATACCACTAATAATTACAATAATTTTTCTCGGAATAAAATTAAGGAAATACAAAAAACAAAGTCATGAGAAAAAAAAATCACACCCGATTTCATAATAAATCTGATGCCTTAAGTTCGCACGATGTTTGATGAATTCTTCTTCAACTGATGTTTCAAGCTTGCACGATGTTTGATGAATTCTTCTTCAAATCAATATCCTTCCTATTTTCAATAGGTCTAGCTTATCTAAAATAATATAGATACCTTACAAATTTAGAACACCGAGTTGACTAACCTAAAGGTCAGCGTCCCAAACAAACTATCCCGAAAGCTTTCGGGAGTGCTACCAGTTTTCCACAACTTGAATAAATTATGAAAATGAGATTTTACTATTTACATGTTTGTCATGTAATTCATGCAGAGGCAGATGAAATTGATGTGCCTCTTAAAGAATACTTCACTACCTTACAAACTTAGTAGTAAGATAAAAATAAATGCAGATTCTTTAAAGTCGAACGATTAGCTAAAACACTTAAAATGAATCGTTTATTTAACTAATCGTCCGACGAGAATCTCCATTTATTTTTATCGCGTTCCTTAGAATATTGGAGCTAATCACTTCTTGTAGAAATTATCAATTATTTGTAATAATCCCATAATAATTTTGTTCATTTCCAATTGGCTATCAGATTCAGAAATAATATTTAATCTTTTATCTGTAATTAATTTTTTATACCGACTATTCATTAAATATATTTCATTTTGAGTTTCAATATCTTTAGAACTAATCAAAAGTTTATCAATCACTTTAAGAATCTTATTTTCACCGATAAGCTTTTTCAGCAAAGAACCATCAATTGGATTAAAATCGTTATTTTTCTCAGATTGTACTGGCCCAGAATTAATATTAGCAGAAATGTTTCCTATTGATACATTATTGCTATTATTAATATTGATATTTTGCTTATTGTTATTTTCCATATTATTTAGGAGTTAAGTTAGAAGTAATATTTCCCAAAGAGAGATTATTTGAGTTTGAAATATTAATATTTTGAGAATTACTAATTTGATTAAAAATAATTTTTTCAAGTACTTCGGATAACAATCCTTTTTGTTTAGCAAATTTCTGAGTATTAGTCATTACATTAAAAATAATCGACCTTAAAATACTTTTTAGGTTTATTGTTTCAAATGAACTTTGGTTATAACTTTTATTTAATCGATTCTGAATGCTATAGCCCCCTCTTACCCAACGGCCATACCAAAAAAACAAATGAATCGGTGCCCAAACAATAAAGGATAAAGCATTATACCATTTATGATGACCTCGCAAATACATATAATGATGTATCATTAATTGATGTCCGATTAAATTAATGTGCAAAAAATAGGTCAAAGTACTTTTACGAGTGGTGTTAAAAGTAGCTCTAATAAAAGTTCGTTCATCTTTTTTCAACTTTAAATCTGTGATTTTCAGTTCTGTTTGATGATAACTACTCATAGCGCTATATTGTCTTTTAAGAGAATCGGCAAGGTAATTTGACAACTCCGATTGTAGCTGGGAAGGGTTTTGAAGATTCGCATTTTTGTCATATCCCAAAGGAATTATTTCTGTATATATTTCGTTTCCATACCGATAGAACAAATTATCATTTTTAAAATCATCATTGGGACTAGACTCACCATTTTTATCTATAAAATAGGCAAGTGCTACTAGACATACAGCCAGAGTGATGTAAACAACTAGGGGCCATCTCAATTGCAATAGTTCATAGCTTACTGCATCAGGAATAAAAAAAATAATAAAGTATATAGAAAGTGGTATTAAAGAAATGAAAATTGAAAATAAGGTTTGTCTCATAATAATTTTGGGGTTTTGCATTAAAAAAACTAAGGTACTAAAACTTTAAAAGAATTTTGTTTATTCTCACGTTAAATTATCGTATTTAAATAACATTCATTGTGTACATCACCTAGTGGAAATTTATATTTTAATTGCATTGTGTTAGCTGTTTAAAGAAATGGCTAAGAAAAATTAACTACCAATAAACAAGTCTTCAAAATCAATTTTTATCTAATTGAAAACTAATTTGTTCAGAACTTACTACATCAGCAGCAGAGAAAACAGTTAGATAACAAATCCCAGTAGTATCAAAAATAAAATGTCCCATACTACTTAT
>CAYMSC010000670.1:0-2950 GCA_964392805.1 uncultured Saprospiraceae bacterium | reverse complement strand
GTTGCCACAATAATAATAACTCGATGGTTGTTTGTAAATCTGTTAGAGTCAAAGAAATATTGTCAAAATCTTGCGTAAAGTTTTGCTTTCGTCGCTTTAATAATAATAATTGTTGCTCCAAAGCAACAGACAATTGTTGGCTGATATGTGGAAGGCTAAAATTAGCTAAATTAGTTTTATTGTAGGTAAATGGTAATTTTTCGGCATATTTTGCTATGCCTGTCCGTTTTACTTTCTTAATGCGCTTTTCAATAGGAAATGATTGAAGTTGTGCTAATGCTATTGTTTCCGAAGATGTTTGTGTTGTTGGCACATCTGGAGTACATTGTAAGGTCACACACCAAAGACCAAGCCATAAGATGGCTGTATTAGGAGTATTTTGTTTAGTTCTTTTTAGCAATTTGAACATTTGATATCTTGATTTTAGGGGTCGAGATATATTAAATTTCGTGTAAAAGTTAAAGAGATTGTTTATCGTTTATACTAAGTGTAAGTTTTTCTTTTTTAGTTGTTTGTCCAATTTGTTTGCTACTGCAAAGATAATAAATTTAATTTTGACTTTAAAAACAAATAGATAATTTTAAAATTTCAATTTTTAAACAAAAAATTGTAAAATATAGAATTTCATAGTATTATTGCCTAGAATTATGGACACTTACTCAATAATTTCAATAAAAAAAATCGTAAATTACTAAACTTCCATTACCTTTACTATTTTTAATAGAAGGTAGTGAAGAGATGGCAAAAGGTAGTGAAGTGGAAGTAATAGGTGTAGTTATTAGTACTTAATATACCATCAAAACCTATCTTCAATTCATCAAGATAAATTTATCGGTATAGTAACTAATTGTTTTGAAAATTTACAGATTGTTTATTTATATACCTAAATAATAAAAATTGATTCTGCTCTTTTTTAGCAAAAAATATGCTTAATCTTAAAAAACATTCCATCTTATTGAGAACTTACTATACTTACATCAATAGGAGAAAACGATTTTGACGATAATATCACAAATCTTAATGTGGCTGTATCATAAGTAAAAGTGAATTTTTAAAACCGAATAAAATATCGAAACCTTCCCCCTACAAAGGAGGGAATCCTGATAGTTATCGGGAGTGCAAAAGGGTGATGTAGAATTTTATTTGGTGAACTTTTTTAAAAAACAACTTATTAGATAGCCTCGTTACTACACGAATAACACCAATGATAAAAACGCTCCAAATAAAGAACTACGCCATCATTGAAGCATTAGAAATTCAATTCTCTAAAGGCTTAACCATCATTACGGGAGAAACAGGGGCAGGAAAGTCCATATTATTAGGCGCTTTAGGCTTAATCATGGGAAAACGGGCAGACACTAAAGCATTGTACGATGTTGAAAAAAAGTGTGTGATTGAGGCCTACTTTGATGTGAGTAAATATCAAGGATTAAAAGCTTTCTTTGAAGCCAACGATATAGATTATGAAGCAGAAACAGTCGTCAGGAGAGAAATCACGCCGTCGGGGAAAACAAGAGCATTTGTCAATGATACTCCTGTAAATCTAAAATTATTACAACAGCTTAGCAGTAGTTTAGTAGATTTACATCAACAGTTTGATACGCAAGATATTAATGATGTTTCTTTCCAATTGAGGATGGTTGATGCACTCGCAGATAATGGGGATATTTTGGAAAAATACGAAGGACTATTCAAATCTTATCAAAGCAATCAAAGGCGATTAAAAAAGTTGATTCATCAAAATGAAACTTCTGCGAAAGAAACAGATTTTCTAAATTTTCAATTGGAGGAATTTAATACCGCAGAATTAGAAGAACAAGAACAAGCGGCTTTAGAAAAAGAATTGACAACACTTTCCAATTCGGAGGAAATTAAATCAAAACTCGCTGGAGCATTCATGCACTTATCTGAAAGCGAACAATCTATTTTAAGCCAATTAGAAACCTTAGGTCTTTCCCTCAATCAAGTTAGTAAATTCCATTCAGGTTTGGCTCCATTGATAGAAAAATACGATGGGCTTGTTTTGGAGTTGGGCGAATTATCTAATGAGTTTGAACAAATAGCCAACGATACGGAACATAATCCAGAAAGAGCTGGAGAAGTACAAAGAAGATTGGATTTAATCTATCGACTGCAAAAGAAACATGGAGTTAATACTATTGAAAGCTTATTACAAATACAAGCCGATATTACCCAACAGTTAAGCACCTTTGGTGATTTATCTAATGAAATTATTGCCTTAGAAAATGCTATTACCAAAGCGGAATTGACCTTAAGAAAAATTGCTACTACTTTAACCAAACGTAGAAAATCCGTAGTTGATGGTTTCTTAAAATTGGTGCATGGTCAATTGAGCTTATTATCAATGGAACATGCTCAATTGCAAGTGGCTATCACGCCCGCAGAAGTCTTACAATCCACGGGAGCAGATATTGTAGAATTTCTATTTGCACCGAATAAAGGCAGTCGCTTTTTATCTATTAAGCAAGTAGCCTCAGGTGGAGAATTATCTCGTTTGACACTTTGTATCAAATCATTAGTGGCTAGTGCGATTCCCTTACCAACACTAATTTTTGATGAAATTGATGCAGGCGTTTCTGGAGATGTCGCATTAAAAATGGGCCGAATTTTAAGAAAATTGAGCAATGAACATCAAGTAGTGGTTATCACGCACTCGCCGCAAGTCGCCTCAAAAGCGGATGCCCATTATTTTGTGTATAAACGAGTAGATGGTCAGCGGACTAAAACGAAAGTGAGGGCTTTGGATAAAGTGGAAAGAGTTAGGGCGATTGCTACGATGTTGAGTACAAATCCGCCTTCTGTTTCGGCTATTGAGAATGCTAAGGAGTTGCTGGCAATGAGCTAAGGTAACATAGCTCTCTGAGCTGTGAATAATAAGGTAACATAGCTCTCTGAGCTGTGAATAATAAGGTAACATAGCTCTCTGAGC
>CAYMSC010000669.1:0-2957 GCA_964392805.1 uncultured Saprospiraceae bacterium | reverse complement strand
AATTTAAAAAGAGTCCGTCAAAATCGAAAGTTAATTATTTTACAATGTACTTAGCAAGGATGAAAAAATAAGTTGGTCTTCTGGACAAGTTTGATCTATATATTACTACGGGCAATCCAGAAACAGACGGACGAAAAATGCACGAGAATCGGTATCAATGGATTTAGTTTGGGGAGGAAAAAGTGATGCAATAGTCTATTTGTAATGTTTGATACCCAAAGAATTATACAATTCCTTCGTATAATAAAGATGACTACCTTTCATCGTCCATTCTATCCTTCGTATGTCTTCAATATTCGCTAATGGGTCACCATCGACTAAGATTAAATCAGGCCAAATTTATTTGGCAGTTTCTAATTGCTGATAATCAAACTATTATAGAGCCAGCCAAATAAATTTGGCGGCTACATTGTATACTTAATAACCAAGAATTTAGATTTACTAAATTTTGAAAATTTAGCAAATTCTACCATCCACGGTCAGCCTGTAAAGGCTTTTCTGCCGATTGCCCATAATTATGATTAACTATTCGGTTTCAAAGTTTCTCGAAAAAACCGAAGCCAGTTCTGCCCAAGAATCTTTTCTATATCACCAGTACTATACCCTCTTTTGTCTAAAAGTCTCGCCACATGTCGATAGCGGTCAGTCGTATCCAATTCAGGACTCCAAGGAGGCCATTGTACTTTATAAGATGGTTTAAATCGAGTCAATCGAGGTTCATACCAATTTTCGCGGGTTGCCCCCGTTGCTGCCAATCCTTGAATAGCATAGTCTGCTGCTACCCCAACAAAGCATTAAAGCCCGTGTAACCCGATTTTGCTAAAGCGTCAAAAGATGCTTGATTCCAGCCACGAGTAATAACGATACCATCAAAAACGATTGCCTCCTCATAGACTTTTTCAATATCTTTTAGTGCTTGATTCGTCGCATTTTTTTTTGTGGTAAAATTGCTTAGCAACTGACTAGGTAGAAGTGCGCCCAAAGGTAGCATCTTGACAAAATTTCTTCGGTTGAGGTGCATATAAGTATATAGTTTTTCACGCAAGTTACCGAAATACTTCTTTATTCATAATTTTTGGTGATAGTCTGTCCTTAATTTTTTATGCTAAAACTACTTAAAATAAGTTGAGGTGGTCTAAAAAATGGTTTAGAAACAGAAAAAACATTCCAAGCACCTCTTTTATTGGCTTGACCAATACAATTTTTACTTCAATAAGCTCATAATTGATTTACCAAGCACTTTAATTTCTACAAACCTCATTTCTTAACATTTTCTTAACAAATAATTCTAGGCTTTCAGCTATTTTTGCGACCTCTCGAAGCAATTTTGAGAGATTCTGACATAATTTCCGTCCAAACTGACACATTTTCACTTAAATTTTAACAATTTCGGCAAAAATGGCTGTTTTTATGGCATGGTACAAAAGTTGATGACAGAATGAATATCTTAAAGTTTTCAAAAAGGAATTGTCTTATAAATCCTCGAATATAGATTCGAGGTAACCAATGTATAAATAAAAATAAAAATTCGTAAAATATAATTATCAATTTAATACGAATACTATTTTTTTATTTAGTAAAGGAAAATCTATATTTTCCGTCTTTTGAGACAGCTCCTTTTAAAAACATGAATAATTTTTATTAACCTTTCTTAAAGTTTAAACTACAATGAAGCCTATTAATGATCGCGTAGTTGTAAAACCAGCACCCGCTGATACAAAAACAAAGGGTGGCATCATCATTCCTGATACTGCAAAAGAAAAGCCACAAAGAGGCGAAATCGTAGCAGTTGGACCTGGTAAAGACGGAAACAAAATGACTGTTTCTAAAGGAGATATTGTTCTTTATGGCAAATATGCTGGACAAGAATTGAATTACGAAGGTGAGGATTACCTCATCATGAGAGAAGATGACATTTTAGTTATTCTTTAATGACGGTATATGGTTCACGGTAAACGGTTCACGGTTTCTAGCCTCACCCTCCTTACCTTATAACCTTATCCCCTCATCAACCTTATTCATTAAACAAAAAAAGTAAAAGAACATGGCTAAACAAATTAGCTTCGATAGAGATGCCAGAGAAAAATTAAAAGCTGGTGTGGATGCTTTAGCAAATGCTGTAAAGGTAACGCTAGGGCCAAAAGGAAGAAATGTTGTTATTCAAAAAAGCTTCGGCGCACCTGCTGTTACTAAGGATGGTGTGACAGTTGCTAAAGAAATTGAATTAGAAGACCCTGTAGAAAATATGGGTGCTCAAATGGTAAAAGAAGTAGCTTCTAAAACTGCAGATGTTGCAGGTGATGGAACAACTACGGCTACTGTTTTAGCACAAGCTATGGTAACTGCTGGTTTGAAGAACGTTGCTGCTGGAGCAAATCCAATGGATTTGAAAAGAGGTATCGAAAAGGCAGTAAAAGTAGTAGTTAAGCAATTAGCAGGTATGTCAGAAGAAGTTGGAAAAGACTTCAAAAAAGTACAACAAGTTGCTGCTATTTCTGCGAATAACGATGAAGAAATTGGTACTTTGATTGCAGATGCCATGAAAAGAGTAACTAAGGACGGTGTTATCACAGTCGAAGAAGCAAAAGGTACAGATACTTACGTTGATGAAGTTATCGGTATGCAATTCGATAGAGGATATTTATCTCCTTACTTTGTGACAAACGCAGAGAGCATGGTTGCAGAATACGAAAACCCTGCTATTTTAATTCACGATAAGAAGATTTCCAACATGCAGGACATCGTCCCTATCTTGGAAAAAGTAGTTGGTGCAGGTCGTTCTTTATTAATCATCGCTGAGGACATTGAGTCTCAAGCATTAGGTGTTTTAGTAGTGAACAGGTTACGTGCGCAATTAAAAATTGTAGCCGTTAAAGCGCCAGGATTCGGTGATAGAAGAAAGGCAATGTTAGAAGATATTGCTGTTTTGACTGGCGGAACGGTTATCTCTGAAGAAA
>CAYMSC010000668.1:0-3018 GCA_964392805.1 uncultured Saprospiraceae bacterium | reverse complement strand
GTATAGTTAATATTAACCTCTGTTTGTTTGCCATCACTATTGGTGGAAGTGATGATATTTGGCGCAATAATAGTCGGATGATATTGATAGTTAGTAGTGTTACTTACTCCGTCTTGGGCAGTTGTCACCGTTCCATTTCTAAACGTGCCAGTTCGGGGTTGATAAACCTCATAATGGGTAAAATTATTGTCTAAACTAGAGCCATCATATGTTGGAATGCGCTGTGCTTTAAATGTAAAACCATTAACATAAGTATATTCATCCTGATTATATCGAACTATATCGGTACTGGCTTCTTCGGTATTATTTTGGTGAATAGTCTTTTGAGTTTTCATTACCCCTGCTTCTACTCTAATGGGGTCAGGTACAATAGGGTAAGTATCATAAATCTTAGTGCTATCTTCTATGAAAAAATCATATTTGATACGACCATTTCCATTTTGTTTAATGGTGGTGGTTTTATATCCAATATGATACCCTGCAAACCCAGACAAGGGTAAAAGACTAGAAGACGTAAATAAGACGGAATAATCATTAATTTTAAAGGCGTACTTCGGTTGGTTAAAAAGTATGCCACTTGATTTTGTGGGTTCATTGGCATCTTTATACTCATATTCATCTATTATGTCTTTATCGTGATTTTCGCTACCATCCGCATTGGTATCTCCTGTATATGTAGTCGTCTTACTTACTCTTAATCCTCCTACTGTTTTGTTTGACCCCGTGGTAAAAGAAAGACTAAGTGTAGCACTTGCATTGATTGAGCGCACCTCAAATCGGTAACTTTGATTTGCTTGTAATCCTCCCGTAGAGAGATTTACTAAATCGCTTAGATTTCCAGAAATACATTGCTGTGTTCCACTATCAAAAGATACCGTAGAATGTAGCGTTCCACCACTAGTGTAAACATTCATTCGTGCCTCATTATTTGTCGTACTATATCCCGTACATTCGGGTACATCAATAAATGGTTCAAGACACAATTCCCATTGACCTGTTTCTATTAAATCTTCATTGGTAAATATCGTGCGGTCTTGGCTATGCACCCCTCCACAATGACAAGAACAAGTGAATAAATTAAAAACTGGAATAGGAGTAGGGTCAGCTCTAAAATGTTGATTAGATTCATACGCTACCTCGACATATCCTTTGCTTGGTAGTGTTACTTTCTTTAATGCACCAATGATTTGCGCATTATGATAACTTTCTCTATTAACTGAACTCGTATGCGCCACATTTCCATTAAATGTTACGGCATTGGTACTTGGAATAATATCATCAAAATCATTATTATCAGTTGGGTCAGTTTGGTCGTACTGATAATTATAAAAATCCCAATGGTCTCTATTCTTATCCAAGATATTCGGAAAGAAGGGGCTGCCATCCGTGTTATCATAGCCGTAATAATCAAAAACATAAGGAGGTTCAGAAAGCCCACTATTACAAGCCATTTTCTGAATTTCTTTTAATTGTAAACGCTTATAGGTTGGGCTAACAATTTGAGTATTTTCATCTTCAAAATAATCTTGGCTTAAATCATATTGATAACAAAAATCACCATTTTCTATCACAATTTCATTAATACCCTTTGGGCGATTTATATCATCTACCCACAAATCTTCTCTATCAAAATAATTGAAGGTAATCGTCTTGGTAAGACTTGTTATCTTTTTGATAATCTGCCCTTCTATTTTATTATCTACATAATTTCCGTAGTCTTCTCCACATTCAAGATTTGTAAAATTGGTGTTTCCATTTTCTCGGTAGCCTGTTTTATGACAAAAGGGCAAACTAAAAAAACGATAAATATTTTGCTCGTACTCAAAGTCTACGTGATGGTGTCCGTCGAATGACTCTATACGGGTAAGCATCCATGAACTTAGTTGCTTGATATTGTTTACATCGGTATATTCTACGGCATTAACATTGGTAGTAGGATGATAGCCAAAATAATAGATCATACCATCAGTAGGCGATTGTAATTTAAAGCCTTTAAAACTGTCGTCTGTATCTAAAACCACCATTATCTTAATATCAGATTGGGGCATCATTTTTACCGTTTTATTATTGTCAAATATAAATTTTCCTGTCATGCCTCCAACGGAAAATGTGTATATATCACTTTCTGAATCGACCTCCCCATCAGCCGCTTCATCAAAATCAAAAGCGTTTAGGCTATGTCCATTATGGTAAAATCCTTTACTATCATCATCTTCCAATGACAATATCGTTCTGGTTATAATTCCTCCTGCTGCTAAATGCCATCCTAAACCAATATTGGAGGCTATTTCTGAAACCCGAAAAGCACTGTTATAATTGAGCGAAATGGCATGGCTAACCGAAGCATCTCCAATCGCACATATTGGCAAAGCATAGCCTGCTGCACCTGTGTAGAAATTGGTATTTATCTCCGCTTGCTTCCCAAAATTCATAGCTGCCGCAGAAGGCATCGAAGGCGTATTAATCGCATTATTAAAAGGCTGTGCTATCAATACATTAGCCACTAATAGAAAGCATCCTAATAGGAAATGATTTAATCTAGGTGTCATTGTTTTTGTGTTATTCAATGGTTAGTTTCTGAACTAGATTTGTCTGGTCGTTATATACTTTTACCACATAAAAACCTGCGGTTAAATCGCTTATATTTAGCACTTCTCTAAAGCCTCCTTTATCCAAGTATAACTGTTTAGAAAAAACGATTTTGCCTTCACTTGTCAGTATTTTAAGCGTAGTTTTTTCAAATGGAATCATTGTCATCATTTATAAACTCTTTAGAAAGAGTTCTATTATCCAAATTAGCAAAATGGTTAATTTGTCTTTTATTAATCAATTCGATTGTCTGAACACCTACTTTGAAGTCTCCTCTTGCCGCTAATTCAGGAGCATCAGGTAAAGCATCTCCATATAAAAATGATTCCGGCAATTCTTGTGCAGTAATAGAGAAGGAGACTAAAAAGGAAAAGAGAAGTACGTGAAGCATTCGAATCATAGAAAAAATAAAGTGCATTATTCAAGTAA
>CAYMSC010000667.1:0-3043 GCA_964392805.1 uncultured Saprospiraceae bacterium | reverse complement strand
TCTTGCCTAAAAAGCATAGAAAAGCCTCTATAATTATCCAACGTTCATTTAAAACGGGGTTCGTAAATCGTCTCTTGTGAGCCTTGGAATTTAGTAGGGCGTTTAAGGCAATTTGGAGCTTGTTGCTATAAATCCCGTAAATCGCTTTTAACATCAATGTTAAATGCCAATTGTAGCCACCTTTTATGGGTAAGCTAAGACAAGCGTTGACCGTTCTTTCTGCTTTGATATAATCCTGCTGGTTGATGTAGATGGGGATAAGGTTAAGTAGAAAATCAAACCTTACACTTGACGGTAAGGGCTCTGTGATACTATCAAAAAAAGTAAGTGCTTCCTCTGTATTCTGGACGAACATAGCACTATCATTATAAAAGTCCGCTTTTAGGTTTTTGAGCGTATAATAGTAACGTCTAAATAGATAGTTCTTATTTCGTTGGGCAATCTCTGTGAAATAATCGAACTGCTCAAAATCAGCCGCTACGAGTTTATTTCGTCTAAATTTTGAAATCAAGCTTGTGTAGTAGTTTTCAAGCTCAATTTCTTCATTTAAATATTTAATAAATTCTTTTACTTTGGATTGATATTTTTCAAATTTGTTCTTGTCGGAGGCTAATTCAGAGTAGTATTTTTGTAATGACCTAGCAATAGATAACCCAAAGTCATAGATACCTAATCTTTCAGATTGCTGCAAAATCTTATCTGCTATTTTGCAATAAGCAGTTGTTTTGTTTAAATGAAATAGAATCTTTGCGGCTACAAAATCTATATATAATTGAATTCTTTCTTGTTGTATTTTAGTGGTTTTGCCAAAGCTGTTTTTTAATATCCCAGCCAAACCCTTTTTGGTTAGTCTGCTATAATTTAATGAGAAGTCACTCTCCTTTCTTCTTTGGATAAAGAGTTCCTTTGCTGCTGCCCTATCCATTACGTTAGATAGCGTAATTTCGTAAAGGTCAAACAATGGACCTTTATCTGGTTTGTAGCTCGAAATGCTTAATATTTCGTTTAAAGCCTTCATTGAAATTTTACCAATTAAAGAGTGTTTTATAAAGCACTGTATTTCAATATATTATGATAGTTGACTTAGAAAAAAGGAAAGAAAAGTATTGATGAAAAGGGGCAGTTTTAAGACAATTTTGAAAATATAATTGGGCTTTTTTTTGAATAGTAATCTAATTATTCACTAAACCTTTCAATTATGAATTTTTCAATCATTATTACGGATTCTTCCGAATGGTAAAACCACAATCATTAATACCTTAATAATCTGCATATTAATGATATGTGAAAGTAGCAGGTGATAATCCTGCCGCTTTCACATACAAACAACTTACTTTAATTGTAAATTACTGATTATCAGTATTTTGTTTTTTTTTAGAGCCTTTTTTTTGTAACAAATGTTTCTCTGTTTTTTCGTTTAACTGTTTTATTTTGTCTATAATTTGTCTTAAAAAGCTCTTAGAATCCTTTGGGTTTTGGTGCATTATTTAGAAATTTAGTAGAGTAAGAATCTATTTATTTATATCTAAATTACCCAAAATAATCCGTAACAATTAATTTCCTTAATTTCAAACTTCCTAGATTCCCTTTTGAATCTATCCTAAATCAATTAACTTAGTTATATTTCCTGCTAATGTCTCCAATACTTCTTTTAACTCATTGAGTTCTTTTTCAGTCGTTTGAAGACCTTCATAATTCTTTTCCATTTCTGCCAATCGTCCTGTTAAAATTTCCATTTCTCTTTTTTCATTGTGGATAGTTGAACCTACATTTTTATCCCCCCACATTTCACCGTCACCTGTTATCAACCACCTAGCATTTAAATTAGGATAAGCTTTTATTATTGCAAATAACACCGCATAACTAGGGGAACTTTTTCTCGTTCCAATTACTCCATTTAAAGTGCCATAAGGTGTTTGTATGAATTTTGCGAATTCCTCTGTACTTTTTTTTGTGTTATTTTTTAAGGATTTAATCCTTTCATTAACAGTTAATTGCATATATGTTTTTGTATTTGAGATATTATTTATCTCAAATGGTTTTTTTTTGTTGCTATTGAGTAGTATATTTGTATAGTCTTAATGCTTTACACAAAATACATTATTGAGACTATACTCAAAGTAAGTAAAAATTTCCATAATAGGCAATTTTGGGAGCTGGTAACACTAGCGTCTTGCATAAAAACAGGACGGATAAATCTATATCTAATAGGAAAATTGTCCTATTCACAAATTTACTATTAAGGGGTTTCGCAAAAAATAACTCCGACACATCGGAGCAGGCTCTACGCAAACAAGCTAGGAGGATAGGTCCCACGGATTTAGCGGATTAGGCATGAACAAACATCGTTTGTGAACCGCTTGCGGACGGGAGGCTACGGATTTTCCTTATATCTTGCATTATCATTTTTGTGTCGGAGTTATTTTTTTCATTTCCCCTAAATAGATTTTAGAAAGTAAGGCAGGGCATTTAACTTAAAAACAAATAAAATGATAAGCGCAAAAATAGTCAATCACACTACTAAAAACAATCTAACAAATCAGATAAGCCCTTTCTTTAGTGAAGCGGAAGACGAATATAAAATAACTTATTGTTTGTTCAGTCAATTCACGGCTTACGAGCTACTGGATATATATACGTCTTGGATGTGGCAGCTTGGAGATAGAGACATCGTAGTTAAGAAGGATATGATAAGTCTAATAGGAACATTAGTAAAAGGTATCTTTTCAATTATCGCCATTATAGATAAATGGGATTTAAAATCTTCTTCCTCCTTAGCAGCTAATGTTGAAATGCTCTATGGCGGAGAATTAGAAAGTGCCATTCTTATAGATAGGTTTGTCATTGAATATCTACCAGAAGAAGCGAGATTTGATAATTATATGAAGTGCGCAGCATTAACCCGTCAGATGATGTTTAATGCTTATTTAGTTAGTGAAAAGAAAAGTATTCCAGCATATGAAATATAAAGGCAAGAAAAAGTGAGACTGGAGGGATTCGAACCCCCGACCCCTACCCTGTCAAGGTAATGCTCTAAACCAAC
>CAYMSC010000666.1:0-3045 GCA_964392805.1 uncultured Saprospiraceae bacterium | reverse complement strand
TTCTTAAAATCGACCTCTAAAACGTTCTCCTCGATTACCATCTCTTTCTTGCGTTGTCTTTGCTTTACCTGAATTAAAATTTCGGAAATTATAGGTAAACTTTAGCATAAAATATTGCTGTAACACATTGGTTTCTAAATCTTCGATAGAAACATCTGTAATATTTCGAGTAATACTTTGATTTTGGTTTAATAAATCAAACACAGAAATCGCTAACTCGCCTCGTTGTTCTTTCAACATTTTTATTCCCAAACTCATATTCCAAAGAAAATAACTTTGGTTAAAATCATCAGATAAGCCATCAAAATGTTGGTGGGAAATCTTCGTTCGATAAATAATGCCTTTTGGAAAAATAATACCTAGTTTCACACTAGTCTTTTGGCTCAAATAATTGGTATTTTCTGCAAACTGTAAGCTATTTTCTACCCGATTCAATCCAGTACGAGAGGAAATGGTAAAATCAACATTTTCACTAATATTACTAGCAAAGGTAATCCCTCCAGTTAAAGTTTTATTATCAGAAGTATTTAAATTGCCATTAATTAGTCCGGGCGTTTTAATTAAATCACCCGTTAAATCTAAATTTATATTCGTTTTAATTGGTTTAAAAGGAAAGCCATAAGTCGTAAAAAGTCTAATTTTTTGATACCCATCTAAATTAATAGGTCGAGTTATTTGTGTTCCACGAGAGACATTTAAGTCCGCAAATATGGGGTCGTCACTACCAGATAGAAAGGTCGCATTTCCAATATAATTTTGGCTAAAATCGCCACTAAGCATCAAAAAGAAAATAGATGCTTTCTCCAGATTTGATTTAGTGTAACGAACAAACATTCGATGACTAAAAGATTGGTCTAAATCTGGATTGCCAATAGATAATTGGATTGGATTGCTATTGTCCACCACATTTTGCAATTGTTGAACAGTAGGCAACTGCGTACTGGTCCGATACATGAATCGAATATTCTCTTGCTTAGAAAATGCTGCCCGAATCATAGCAAAAGGTAGCACATTAAAATAATTTCTTTGAACTAGAGCGGTATTTGGAAAAGTCTCTTCACTATCCAAATTGGACCATTGCGCATTCAATCGAGCGATGGCAAAAAAGTCTCTTCCTTTTCTATAATTTAGCCCAGTTCCAACTTGATGTGACCAATTTCTATTTTCAAAAACATTACTAAGTGGCTCATTAAAATCGACAAAATCAGCTGTACTTTCAGCGAAATCAAAAGTTTTTCTATCCGCTTCTTCAACTTTCAATGTTGCTCTATACGTAAACATCAGTCCCATTTTCCCAAGCGGCTCGGTATAAGTAAGATTAGCGGAATGCTGCCAACCATTGATGTTCAAATCTGACATTTGGTTCAATGTATCTGATAGTATCATTTCTCGCTGAATGCTATTTTCTGCAAACAAAAAACTATCTCCAAGATTATCTGAATACGTATTCGATACATTAAAAGAAATAGAACGTCCTCGTGTTTGAAAACGATGTCTCAATAAAAGTGTATTCCCTGCATTTATTCCTTTTAAATCCGAATTAAACTTAGTGTCTGAACTATTTAATAATTGGTTCCCCAATAAGGTTTGCCCAATAGTATTAGCTATTCCATCATTGAATTGCCAACTAATTTTAGGCCGCACAATCAAAGAGGTATTTCGGCTAAAACGATAGGTTAACACCCCATTAAATCGGTGATTAAAGTTATTACTAGTTGTCGTATTATCTTCTTGATAAAATTCGCTAATCGGTTCATCTTCAATGAATTCCACTAAAGAATTTTCAATAGAAGTGTTGTCTGTATGATTAAAAAAGTAGCTACTCGACAGGGTCAATTTTTCTCCCCATTTGTCGGAATAATTGAGTCCAAAAGCATTTGTTTGAGCAATACCACCTTGTTGGTCTACTAAAAAATCGCTCGCTGAAACACCTCCGCCACGACCACCTCTTCTGCCACCACCTCCGCCACGACCACCTCGACGGCTTCTGCCACCACTACCACCAACAACGCCTAATAAATCTTCTGATGCGAAATTCTGGATATTTATATTATTAGATTGACCGATGATAGATATGCGTCGGTCGCCATCAAAGAAACTTGTATTTCCACCTAATTGGTATCGGGAATCGGTCCCATAGCCTGCAAAAAATTTACCAAATTGGGCATTTCCAACACCATCCTTTGTAATAATATTAATGGCCTTAGTTGTATTGCCATCATCAAATCCTGTAAATTGGGCTTGGTCACTAGCTTGGTCAAAGACTTGAATTTTACTAATAATTTCGGCAGGTAAATTTTTTAAAGCCGCAGAAGGATCATTTCCAAAAAACTCTTTTCCGTCCACCAATACTTTGCTCACATTTTCTCCTTGAACTTGTAGTCGTCCATTATTGTCAATGACACCAGGCATTTTGCCAATCAAATCCTCTGCATTCGCATCTTTCAAAGTTTTAAAAGCATTGGCATTATAAGAGGTGGTATCTCCTAGTTGTTGTGCCAATGGCAATTTTTCTTTCACTTCTACGGTGTTCAAATCAACCGCTCCTTCTACAATTACGACTACGCCCAAGTCTGCATCTTCCTCCACAAGCGTTACTTCTTGAACATAATCAACGTAGCCTAAAAAAGAGACTTTAAGTTTATATCCTCCTTTTTCTACCCCTTCGATAATAAAACCTCCTTCTGCATCCGTTATGCTAGATTTCACGACTTCTTCCCACGGATACATCAAGGTAATGTGTGCGCCTGGCAAAGCAATTTTCGCTTTTTCATCAATTACTTTGCCTGTAATTTTTAAATGCTGAGCAGCTAGCGTAAAAGAAAACAAGAATAATATTGGTAGGACTAAAATCTTTTTCATTGTCGAGCTATTAATGTGGGAATAGTAAGAAAATAGGGCGGGGTATCAAATGTAAGGCCACTTGTTGGTGCGAGGCTCCAGCCTCATGTTAACCAAGCCTTACATTTGATACACTGTCGAAAATAGAAATACAAGTAAGTAACGGCAAAACAATAACTTGAACATCTAGGACGGCTTCTTTTG
>CAYMSC010000665.1:0-3054 GCA_964392805.1 uncultured Saprospiraceae bacterium | reverse complement strand
AAATTCCATATGTAATGCTTTGGGGACAGAAACTCGGTAGACTCTTAGTATCATAAAGTATATTTTTTAATCTAAGGAATTCCTAAAGCTCTGCCTCAGGTGTCATCTATAATAGATAACTTTGCTTGCTTTATAATAGGAAAAACTATTTTGCTGATCTAATAAAATTTATGGAAAACGAAAAATATAACCTACGCAAAAAATAACACAGCCTGCTCCGAAACTTCGGAGGCCCAGAGCAAATCAAGTACAGAAACCGTTTAATCCATTAGCCATCCCATCCGCATGCGGTTCACAAACAGCGTTTGTTCATGTATTCCAATCCTCCTAGCTAGGCTACGTAGGTTATTTTTTGCTAAACTCCTTATTTTAATTTAGTAATTAAATTTCTTGTATCCACAATGATGCAACATAAGAAGAAGTGCATCGTACGAACGAGAATAAGCCAAAATTAACCTAATTTGTGATACAAATGAAAAAATATTTTACACTATTAATGATGATTTTCTTATTTTGTAACGCAAATGGTCAATCTAAGAAAAAAAAGAAAACCTCTGGAGCTGAAATTTATTTTGGATTAGGGATTCTTTTGGATAATCAAGCGGGAATACCTTATGTTGGTCCTCAAATATTAAATTTAGGGTATTATAGATTACTAGAAAAAAAAATTAGAGGTTTAGAATTGGAAGGAAGCTATTTTAATATAACTGGTTTAGATAAAGAAGATGATCTTAAAGATCTTAAACATTATAGTGGAGAAGTTAAAGCTTACCAATTATACAAGCTGAAAGCAATAAACCAAATACAAATTTATGGAGGCTTTTCTTTATCCTTATTACTAAGAAGAGATAAATTTATTCCTTATAATATTCAAAGTTTTTCTAGTAGAGAAATTAAAATTTATGGTGGAGGTGGAGGAAAACTTCTGGCACGAATAAACATGAATTCAAGACTAATTTTTTTGATACAAAGCAACCTTACTATTCTAGACATGGGTATAAATAGAACACAAATTGACAATCCATTACTAGCCATAAGAAGTAGGAGGTCAACAAAGTTTGCTTTTGAGTTTCTTAGAAGGCGAACCAATTTTTTAATTGGTATTTCTTTAAAGTTGAAATAATTTAAATATGCCCTTAGTCAACCATTAATCCAAAATCTTTAAGTCATGCGCATTTTGAAAACAATCCTCCTCTCTTTTTTCTTTCTTTTGAGTTTTAACATCCTTGTCTATAGTCAAAAAATCCAAATTAAAGGTGGGATTAATTATTTACAATTCGACAGACATCTATATGACATTAATCATACTCAAACCATCTGGCAATTATCTCCTTTCGTATCAGACCGTTATTGGAGAAGAGAAGAAAGACTTACCATAAATTTTATAAAAGCATATCGTTATAGATTCGGTGGGCAAATAGGATTAAATATTAGCATTATCAATAATAAAAAAAATGATTTAGGGATTGGTTTGAAAGCTTCTTTTTATAAGTTTGAGGCTAATAGTTTATTAACGGGAATAGAACGAGAATTAGGCCCTATTCTCGAAGAAATTGATGGCGGTCAAATGAATCCAAATAGCGATAATCCGATGGATACAGATAATGGTTCTGGACAGAATGATATGGGGTTTCAAGGTTGCAATGTATTATCTAATAATATTGATTTTACTAATTTTAGGCGGTCAAATGAATTTTCGTTTACTTACCTAACATTACCCATTTCATATGAATATCATTTAATAGAGAATCAAGTCAGTTTATTTGGAGAGGTCTCTGTTTCAAAGCTCATTCAAAGTTTTGGAATAATTGATTTTGTTTCTATTCAATCGCATCAAGAAAATGATGTAACAGTTTGTAGATATTTTCCTACCTCTTTAGAAGGAAGTTACCGAGATATTAGGACAGGAATAAATTTTGGTGTTGATTTTGGGGCTAAGATTTGGTTTGGGAAATTTGGTATAGAGGCCTCTTATGGTAAGTTTTTTGAAGATGTTTTTAAAAAAAATGAATCTTCTGCTATACCTTTTGGACAATTGAGTACTCGGCCTAATAAGTTTGAATTTAACCTAGTCTATTTGTTAAATCATGAGAAACGTAGTACAGCTAATGCTTTAGAGGAAACTACTTACAAAAGCAAAAAGAAAAAACGCAAAAAAAAGCCCCTTTGGGGAGCAGAAAATCTTTGGTTTAGTCCTACTGGATTTAGTCTGAAGGAAAGGTATGGCAAGTATCGAATTATTAATGTTATTAATCATAGCGTGGAGTATGGTTTAACAGATAATTTTTCATTAACAGGAGGAGCAATGGGTTTTCCAAATATTGGTGATATAGATGGTTTTCTGATGCCTTCAATCAGAGGTAAACTTACGTTGAGTGCCTCAGAAAATTTGCGTTTTGGACTGTCTTCTAGTGCATCTTATATATTTGCAAATAATGCAGATAATGGAATTTTATTGTATCCTAATTTGATTATGACTTATGGTAATAAAGAAAATTTTCTAAATTTGAATTACGGTTATTGGCTAATTTTGGATGGAGACAATGATTCTTATCAAGTTATTACCTTTGGTGGTAAGATTAGATTGAATCAAAATTGGAGTCTTATTTCAGATAGTTTTGTAGCTATCCCTTCAAAAGAACCTGAACATGATACTACTTGGTTGCCTTCATTGGGCTTTAGACGAAATCAAGATAAGAACCAATTGGATTTTGGGATATATCTTGTCATAAATACAAATGACAGAACTACTCAACCTATTCCTTTACTTTCTTACACTAGATTTTTTTAGATGGCAAATCTCAAAATATTTTTTGAGCAATGATTCATTTTTTATTGGCATAGGACTAAGACCTTATTCAACTTAGTAGTCTCTAAATATGTAAAAGCAAGAAAGAGGAGGATTAAATGTAAATTCACATTTAAAAAATAAGCTAATCATGGTTCCTCTTGATAGCAAAAAAGCTATCTTCGCCTAAAAACATAACTAACTATGGATAACCGAATTAACCTTTCTTTTTTTCTACCAGTATTAATGTTCGTTTTTTCTTTTCA
>CAYMSC010000664.1:0-3054 GCA_964392805.1 uncultured Saprospiraceae bacterium | reverse complement strand
GCTCGGGGTCTTCAGGGTCTTTGCCCAATCCATGAATACTACTGGCATGAGGAAGGTTAAAATTTAACCAAATAGCAAAAGGTTCTTCCTTCTTTCTTTGATTTAGGTTGTGCCTATTTTTGCCTTCAAAAGTTTCATAAAAATAATCGTATTCATTATCGGGTTGTAGAAAAGCTTTGGCTGCCTCAAAAAGTCCTTCGACCTGAGTGCGATTTTTTAGATTAGAAAATACTTTATGCTTTTTTAACCGAAAGCCAAGATGTCCACTTCCATAATAAGAAAAGTCTACGCCCTGATTTAGAGGAGTACTGTGGCGGTCTACAATTTGAGTGTGATGCTTACCAATAAATGCAGTCGAATAACCCGCATTTTTTAATTGCATCAACCAAGTATCCGCAAATGATTCTTTTGAAATAGCATTTTTGCTGACCGAAGAAAACCCTATTTGATTTTTACGCTCCCATTGACTCGTAAAGATATTAGCTCGACTCGGACCACAAATCGGACTAGTGATAAAAGCTTGGTCAAAAAACACCCCTTCCTTCGCCAATTGGTCAAAGTTTGGTGTCTCTGCGACAGGATGCCCCGTCATACTTAAAGAATTAAATCTTTGGTCGTCGGTAAAAAAGAAAATTACGTTTGGTTGCTTCTTTTTTACCGCACGCTTCTCCACATTAAAAGACAAATGCAGAAAAGCCAATCCGACAAAGCATAAAACAGTTAAAGAAACCTTCCGTATTTTATTCATCATTATTTTATTTGTTAGCCACAGTAAATAGAAGTCAGAAGTCAGACCGTTATCTTCGATAACTGTCAGAAGTCAGACTTGTGAAGTTGACCACATCTCAAATCTGACTTCTGACTTCTTCTTATCAATTATTTAACCGACAAAGCATCTGCTGATATCTTATTTTTCTTTGAATACTTCGATAAGCCTAATAATTCTGGGTAACTCACCAAAAAGTTATTTTCATCAATTAAATTAATTAAATAATGAGTGGTTCCTGCTGGAAGGACTGCTTTTGCTGTTGAGTTAGCCGTCAAAGTAGCAGGCATTCTAAACCATTCCTCATCTTTTGTTCCTCCGTTTTGGGTGTATAATAAATTTGCTTTAATGACTTTTGCCCCATTTTCTTTAAAAGTGAAGGTCACTGTATTCGCATTTTTGTTATTATCCATTACCATAGGCACCTTTTCTTTATGCGTTATATCAAATTTACAATGAGGGTTTTTATAAGGATAACTTGCCTCCATTTCAGTCAGCACTTCGGTTAATTGTTGATTTAATTCTTGTACTAATTTTGGTTCTGTTTCTACCAAATTATTCGCCTCTTCAATATCCACTCTAGTAGTTTTTCCATTTTTAGTATCATATAATTGGTATAATTCTAAAGGAAGGGTATTAGGGTTTGCTTCGTGGTTATAATTTCTAATCAATTTATAATCCCCAACTCGAATGGTACTTTCTAAAGCGACACTATTCGGAAAATGCCACATCATCGTCTCTCGAGGTTTACCTTCTTTATTTTTAACCAATTGATAATTAGTCGGGTCTTTTTTTAATAAAGTAGAAATGTCTAATCCATCTAAGTTTTTACCTTTAGGGAAAGGCGTCTTTGTCCAAGACAAGATGGTTGGGTAAAAATCTAAACCATTGACCATTACCTCAGATTGAATCCCTTTCTCAATATCTGGTCCTGATATCAATAAAGGCACCCTTGTTCCTCCTTCCATTGCCGAAATTTTGCCTCTGTCTAATGGATAATTATCTGTAATAATTTCGCTAGGCTTTCCTTCCATTCCTCCATTATCCGAAGTAAAAATAATATACGTATTGTCTATCAATTTATGTCCTGGCCAACGAGGGTCATCTGTTTCTTTTAGATAATTCACGATTTGCCCAACATGATAATCTAAAGCCTCCACCATGGCGCAATAAAAAGGATTATTTTGTCCTTCCATGGTCCATCCTTTTGCTTCAGTTGGAAAATCTATCCCCAGTTTATCCAGATACTTTTCTAATAATCGCTTGTTTCTGGTATGAATAGGCGTATGCACTAACCATTCTGCATAGTACAGAAAAAATGGATTATCCTTTTCCTTGCGCATAAAATCCAGCGCATCTTCTGTTGGTTGGTGAAATACAAATCCATTTTCATCTATCGGAAACGGGTCCGCTGGATCAGCTGTTGAAAATCCGCCTAATCTATTAGGTTCTGCGGGTTTCGTTTTTCCACGGTTTGACCTCGTATAATCAAAGCCTACATCTGCTGGCTGAGGGAAAGCATGATGATTTATTGCAATATGCCACTTTCCTGAATGACCTGTTGTATAACCATTCTGTTGTAAAACTTTGGCTACAGTTAGTTCATCCGCAGGCATTCGTCCACTATACCACGGCGACATTAGTCTCCAGTCTGTTTTCTTATACGGTGTTGCTGGAGTACCTCCTTTCACATGCGTTTTTTGCGCTCTGGCAGGATGATTACCGCTCATAATTGCACAACGAGAAGGGGCACAGGTTGGTGCGGGTGAATAGCCCTGCCAAAATTGTACCCCTTCTTTGGCTAAGGCATCCATATTAGGTGTTTCATAGGGTGCAGGGGCGTCTATATCGTAGCAACCGACATCTTGCCAACCTAAATCATCCGCTAAAATTAAAACGACATTGGGTTTTGGTCTGCTTGCCTCTGAAGATTTTTCCATTCCAGCTGCATCTTTTTTAGCAACTGTTCCTAGACTTGTATTAACTTTCTGACTACATGCAGAAAAAACAATTGAAGCTATTACTAAGCTTAAAAAAAATACTTTTGTTAAAATTTTCATTTTCGTATTCTTTTTTTTTATATTAAAAGCACTACCTCTGTTTGAATTTCTCAACAATTTTTTCATTCAAAACCAATCTGCGTTTTAAAATTAATTCTAGGATGGACTACATTTCTTGGGGTAATTCGGGAAGTTAACGGCGCTCCTGTCTCAGGTGTTAAGGGACGAGCAAAGAATAAGTTATACTAGAAACGGGATAAATTTGTGAAAATTAATTTAGAAGTCAGA
>CAYMSC010000663.1:0-3070 GCA_964392805.1 uncultured Saprospiraceae bacterium | reverse complement strand
TATAGTAAAATAGTAATTGGTATTTTGAAAAACTGACAAAGGCTAGAACGTTGGTGCTAGGTTTTGTCGATTTTCCAAGATATTTATTTTTCTTTTATCAGCTCCTTTTGGAGATAAAGTTACAATTTCATTTGGTAAACTAATATTAAGGTCGTATTATTGCATACTATAATTAGCAAACAATGGGAAGATTTAATAAAGAAATTTTAGACATATCAGGAATTGACAAAAGGGAATCTGGTTATTATTCCACACCAAAGTTTATTGCTCAATTCCTTACTGAATCTATGCTTGAGCTAAATCCAAATGGAAAATACGTTTTAGACCCTGCTGTGGGTAAAGAGGAATTGCTTGAACCCTTTTTCTTAGCAGGAAAACAAATTGATTCTTTTGATTTGATTGATTTTGGCAGTAATTTGTATTCAACTAACTTCTATAATCAAGATTTTATTGAATACTTTAAAGGGTTAAAAATAAATTTAATTTTTGACCAAAAGATTAATTCTAAGTATGATTACCTAATTTCAAATCCTCCATACAATTGTCATGAGATAGATTTCATTCGGAAAAATAAAGCTCAACTAAAAAAATTATTTCCTCAAGTAGGTGCATTGAACATGTATTCAATGTTTCTTGCAGCATTAATTGATTTAGCTAAGGACAAAGCAATGATTGGAGTTATTTTATCTGATTCCTTCCTTACTGCTAAATTGCATAGTGGATTGAGACAGAAGATTATTGATGAATGTACTATTCATAATCTAATATTGTGTCCGAATGATTTATTTAGAAGTCAGAATGCCGATGTTCGAACTGTGATATTGATACTTCAAAAAGGAAAAAAATATCAAAGGAAGGTTAAAGTTCTGAACCGTCCTCAAAATTCAAAGGCATTAGAGGAGAGCCTTAATAATAAAAACTTTAAAGAAGTAGAAATAGATTCTTTAGTACTATCGAATGAAAAAGGATTTAACCAATTTATAGTAGGAGTACCAAGTGAAATAATTAAACTTTTCAAATTACCTCGACTTGGCAATGAATTTAAATGCATAACAGGGATATCCACAGGAAATGATTTAAAATACTTATCTAAAAGTAAGAAAGAAAATTATCAAATCCCATTCTACAAAAATCCTGCAAATAGAAAATTTTTTACAGAACCCGATGCCTTTATTATTAATAACTTTATGGATGAAAGCCTAAAAGTAAAAGATTTCATGGTTCGTAATAAAACTTATGTTTTTAAGGAAGGAATCACATGTTCATCAATGGGACTTCCCTTTAGTGCTTGTTACCTACCAAAAAATAGTACTTATGGTGTAAATGCCAATATTTTTCCAACTCAAAATGATATTTATTGGATGTTGGCTTACTTAAATAGTTCTTTAGTTACTTATATCGTAAGAGGAATATTAATTCGTTCAAATATGATTACCTCTGGCTATGTGTCACAAATTCCAATTCCAAGGTTTGATGATGAAACGAAGTTGAAATTAGAGATAATTTCAAAAAAAATTATCTCTAATAAAAAAAGAAAAGGACTTGATGAAAAGTTAGATTTGATAAATGAGATTGTTTTTAACTGTTTGTCTATATCAACCGAAACAAGAGATATGATATTAAATTTTTCAAAGACATTGAGCAAATCCGTTTAAACTATTTTCTTTTTTTTCTCCTCTTTTCAGCTGCTACAGCGATTTCTTTTTTGAATTCTTTAAGAAACTCAGAATTAGTTCTTTTCTCAGCTTCATCTAAATTTTTATATTTTGAAGACTGGAGATTTCCGTTATTTGAAGGGTTAACGTAAATATCTTTAATCCAAGTTACTGGGAAGACAGTTGCACTAACAACTTCAATAGTCATATCATCATTAAATTGGATAAAGAAAGTGCCAACAAAAAATTGTTTGTTAACATCTTCTGCAAAAAACGCTTCTAATCCTACAGCTTTAGAAATGTCATCTTTATTCTTTCTCCCTCCTAAAACTGCTGATTTAATATTTACAAATAAAGGTGTTGCATCTCCACTTACCTTACATTCAAAATCATAAACTGAGACTTCCGAGGCAGAAGGATTTACTTCATCTAAACTAAATTCAGCAAAATTATTTTCAAGGTTTTGAGTAATTATTTCTTCTAATATTCGCCAAACGGTTCTTCCTTTAGCTGCTTTTCTCCAACCAAAAGGAAATTGTTTTTTAGTTCCTATTTGGATTTTACCAATTTTAGCAACCAATAAATCAAATGATGCCTGAAGCTTGTCTCTTAAACCTTCTGTTTCTTTTATTGTCATAGGAATAACTCCTTGATATCTACTTGCAGAGCATGTGCAATTTTTTCGATATTGACGAGAGTTATATTTTTCTCCGCTCGTTCAATCATACCAATATAAGTTCTATGCAAATCAGCTTTGAATGCTAATTGCTCTTGGGAAAGACCATTATCTTTTCTTAATTTTCTGACTCTTTCACCGAACTTGATTAATATTTTTTCTTTTGATTGCATTGCTAATTAAAGTATGCAAAGCTATTTATAGTATTCACTTGCTACAACATACTAAAGTTAGCATTTTGATTGTAAGGGTTTCTTTCTTGGTAGGTTTGTTTTTTTTTGGTTGGCGAGAACACTTGTGTATATCAACGACTATCGGTGTTATACCTTTAATAATTACCTAAAACATTAACGAATCTTATAAAAAAATAAAAATCAATATATTTACATAGTTATAATATTTAAAATATCTACATATAATTTACGACTCATTCAAGGGATTTTCTTTTATAACTACCAAATCCTAGAAGCAATCTTCCTTTCCTCCTTCCCTAAAGCATTAGCGTAAATGGTAGTAACCTCCAAAGAACTATGCCCCATCCACTTACTAACCATATTTAGAGGAATATTCTTTTCTAAACCATCTTCTATTAAATATTTGCGTTCACCGTCTGGACTAAATAGGTCTATAATCATTAAATACATTTCTTATAAAGTAATGTATCAAAATTAGCAAAATAAAAAGAAAAAACAATATCGAAAAGGCAGGATTTTTAAAGATAGCGATACAGAATTAGTAC
>CAYMSC010000662.1:0-3075 GCA_964392805.1 uncultured Saprospiraceae bacterium | reverse complement strand
AATAATACACAGAAATGACTAAATAATGAGCTAAATTATACGTCTTATAAAGTTAGTCTATCTACTTTTGCCCTATGCAAGTATTAACCGAAATAATCTTCTTATTAAAAAAAGAAATGCTCTTGGAGTGGCGTCAGAAGTATGCCATTGGTGGAATTTTGTTGTATGTCGTCTCTACGGTTTTTATTGTATACATTAGTACTGGAGATATTAGAGCCCCTGTATGGAATATTCTATTTTGGATAATTGTATTGTTTGCTTCTGTTAATGCTGTAGCCAAAAGTTTTATGCAGGAAAATAGTCAACGACAATTGTATTATTATCAATTGGCACATCCAATTGCTATTATTCTATCTAAAATAGTTTACAATATTGGGCTGCTTTTCCTATTGACAATTCTATCATATTTGGCCATGACGCTCGTCTACGAAAGTCCAATAAAACGGGTCGGTCTTTTTTGGTCAACTATTTTCTTAGGAAGTGTGGGCTTTTCTATTACCTTTACTTTTATCTCGGCAATTGCCTCAAAAGCGGATAATAGTGCTACATTAATGGCAATTTTGACCTTTCCAATTGTCATTCCCATACTTGGGACATTGATGATGTTGTCAGCAAATGCACTTGGGCTTATTCAAGATACAGCCTATTTAAAAGATATTTATACCTTGATTGCAATTGATGGGATTCTGTTAGGCTTGGTTATTATTTTGTTTCCTTTTTTATGGAGGGATTAATGAGTGGTAAATGGTAATTTAGGGAAATGAAACTGAAGTTGATTTTTTGAGATTGAAAATTTCTAAACTAGGAGGATAGCACCACGGATTTTACAGATTAGGCTGATTTTAACAGATTTGCTCTTAGGTCCTGTTCTCTTTTGAAGTTGAAGTTGAGTTTGAATAAATTCAAAATATCAGTTTCCTTCTGTCCTCTTGTTTTAAGCCTTTTATTTATTGAAAAATATACTAAAAAGAAAATTAAAACTGAGTAAAATTATTTATAAAATGAAAGAAAATTGGTGGAAAATAATTGGGATAGGACTAATGCTATTTGCCCTTATATTTGGCATGCTAACCCCACTAAAACCGGGATTACCGAGTGTTTATCCTTTCAATGGAAAAGCAGGGAATGAATTAGCTGTATCCATTCAAGGATATAACACGCATTTTGAGGAGGCAAAAAACCAGAGAGTGTGGTTAAAATTAGGAGATTATACCTTGGCTTCCAGTAAATTAGAAGCTACTTCGTCGAATCTCTTAAAAGCTACTTTTGTCACGCCTGCCGTATTACCTTCAAAAGATTCTGTCGTGGTTTTTAGTTTGATTACCGATAATGAGATTGATGGTGCATCGGTGATGCCGAGTGCTATTTTTATTAAACAATCACTTATTGATTCAACAGGTGCGGCGCAAATTTGGCCGCAAAATGCCTTAGATAACTTACACCAACGGGCAGGTATTACTTTTCCCTACCGAAATGTCTTAGGGGAAACAATCCGTAACCTCTATTATCATGTTTCCTTATGGTTCGCCATGTTCATTATTTTGGCTGTTTCTGTTTGTTATAGTATTAAATATTTGAACAAAGGGGATATGTTAGCTGACCACCGAGCAAATGCACTAGTATCGGTTGGCGTACTTTTTGGCCTACTAGGTTGTGCAACTGGTTCAATCTGGGCAAAATACACTTGGGGAACTTGGTGGGATACTGATGTCAAACTGAATATGACGGCAATTTTTATGCTTATTTATCTTGCATATTTTGTTTTAAGAGGTTCTTTTCAAGATGAAATAAAAAGAGCTAGATTAGCGGCAGTCTATAATATTTTTGCTTTTGCTTCGATTATACCTTTATTATTTGTTATTCCTAGATTGGTGGACAGTTTGCACCCTGGTAATGGCGGTAATCCTGGATTTGGAGGAGAAGATTTAGACAACACGATGCGAATGGCTTTTTATCCTGCGATTATTGGAATGACTTTAATCGGACTTTGGATGGCAGATTTACGGTATCGTTTGGCTGTTTTGGCGGATGAAGTGCTTGACCGAATGTAATGCTTTATACTAGAAACGGGATAAATTTGTGAAAATTAATTTAGAAGTCAGAAGTCAGACCGTCTATTTCATAGACTGTCAGAAGTCAGATGAATCAGATTTAAATAATTGATTATTAGTGTTTTGTAGTTTTTAAATCTGACTTCTGACAGAAAAATGTAATTTTTCGGTCTGACTTCTGACCTCTTTTCAAAATCACTCTTTTATCCCGTTTGGAGTATAGAACCGCTTCTTATTGAATTCTTACAAAAAATACTAAAAAATGAAAATTTCAAAAATAATTATTATCCTTTTATCGTTTCAATGCTTTTTTTTAAATAATATTATAGCACAAGGTAGCCATCCAGATTTCATGCAAAGCATTGGAAAAATTTATGTAGTAGTGGCTGTGATTGCTACGGTATTTATAGGGATTATCATTTATTTATTTTCTTTACAGAAAAAAATTAAGCAATTGGAAAATCAACTTAAAGACTAAAGGCGGTAGTCAGTTGTCAGGTAAGTGCTCAATACCGAGGAAATAGGTTAAACAATTTTCAATTTTCAAAAGGCAGGAGCAAACAAACAATAATATTTAAATTGTTGTAAACTTTTATCCTCTATTCTAGGAATTATGCTATTGCCTTTTAGATAATTGTGAATTAAGAATTTTAAATTGAGAATGCACGTTGTCAGTTGTCAGACACTTATAAAACAGATGCCTCATTAGGTAGAATGACTACCAGTAAAGCGTTGTAATTTTTTGGAAATGAATCAATTGTATTTTATTAGATGTTCAGATAAATAAGTGATATTATCCTCCGATAAAATCGGAGTAAACTGTGGGAAGTTAATCCGTTGGGAGTATTTTTTTGCCCAACGGATTAGTTTCCCAACGGATTCCTACATGAATCATTAAAATAAATATTATCAATTTTCAATCTGACGCCCTAATTTATTCTTTATCCTTAAACCGATAACCATTATAACTAAATTCATTACCGTACACTTTTTACTAAATCACGCACTTCGCTACGCTACGTGC
>CAYMSC010000661.1:0-3084 GCA_964392805.1 uncultured Saprospiraceae bacterium | reverse complement strand
ATAATGCAATAATATTTTTTCCAAAAAAGACATATTTTTTTCAGTAGAAGCACCAAAATTATGAGGATGCCACCAAAGATGATAGACTTTATTTTGCTTAGCCGCTTGAGTCATTTCCTTTTTAATTCTTCTCAAGCGAATTTTTTCTAATAGGGCTAATTTGGAATTATAGGGACGCAAAAATCGACTGGCAGGAATATCACAAACTCCATTTTCTATCTTGATTGATTGAATTTGATGTCCTGCCAAATTGATATAGGCATCTAAAAGTCTCAATAATCGAATATAAACTTTCTCTTCTTCTCGCCTTCTTGGTTGATAAATAAAATGACTAGGATTCCCACGAACATTACTAATTCCAAGTTGTCCACAGGTTTCTAAATAGCTTGTATTATACTGATTTCTAGGAAAAACGATGCTTTTTAAGATAATATTTTTCGCTGCTGCAATTTCAATAGCCGCTTGAAGGTCCGCATGAAATTCTTCAGTAGTTTGTCCCTTTTCTAAACAAAAATAATGGGAAAAAGTATGGGTTGCCATTTCTTGAAAAGGCACTTTTTGGATAGCATCGATTAAGGTAGGTGATAAATGATAGGGTGCTTCTGCTTCTGTCTCTCCAATCGTTTCTAATAATGGAAAGGGATTATATTTTGAATTACTATATTTTGGTCGCTTAGTGGGTAACGCTTTTTTCAGAGATTGTTTATCTTCAAAAAACAAGAAGCCTACCGTCGCCCAAGTGGCATGAATCTGATATTTATTAAATAGGTCAAGTGTTTGAAAAATACTTTCTTTAGTTCCTTTAAGATTGGACTCGTAGTCTTTTACAGACAAACGGGGCATAACGCCCCAATGTAATTCAAAATCAAGTGAAATTGTAAAAATGCCTCTATTCATTGTTTTATATCATCAATTTTTCATCCAAGTCTGATACCATTTGTACAACACAAACAAGAACCAAACAAAATGTGATTCTAGTTCTGATTGACCTGCAAAATAGCCTTTTATACTCTTTTGAAAGTTTTCTCTATCAAATAAAAAAGTAGCTAAGAAATCTTGGTCATCAGCCATCCCTAAAATATCTGCTTTCAGAAAGGTCTGTGTCCATTTTTTTATAGGAATATCAAAACCATGCTTAGGTCGTTCTATCAATTCCTTGGGTACATATTTATATAAAATCTTACGTAGAATATATTTTGTCTCGTTACCTCTAATCTTTAAATTATCTGGTAAGCCCAATCCAAATTCAATGATATGCTGGTCTAAAAAAGGTTCTCGCCCTTCCAATGCCACGCCCATAGTCGCTCTATCGACCGTGGTCAATACCTCCCCTTCCATGAAAGATTTCATATCCGCTATCCCTAAATAGGACAACAATTGGTCTTTTCTAATAGCTGTATCTAATTGCAACCTATCTTCTACAAAAGGGAATAATTTTAATAATGCTTTTTTAGAAATATAAGAGGAAGAGACATTGTAAAAATCCAATTCGTTCTTTGCTGCTAAAGCATGCGAAAATTTATAAACTTTTGTCCCAAGATTAGAGTAATTTTTTAATCCCGGCAAATAAGAAGCATAACTATCAATCAACTGAGGGCTTAAACTTTGAATTCCCTTCCCCATTAATTTTTTAATACCATTGGGTATAGTCGCTATTTTTTTGTAATGATTTCGGAGAATTTCATATTTTGAATAGCCTCCAAATATTTCGTCCCCACCGTCAGCAGAGAGACTCACTTTTACTTTGTCTTTTGCCAGTTGAGATACTAAATAAACGGGAATAGCTGAACCATTCCCCATAGGTTCATCATATAATTGAGGTAATTTAGGAATTAACTCCTTAAAATGTTCTTCACTGCAATATAACTCTTCATGCTCTGTCCCGATATGTTTTGCTACTTCTTTAGCAAAAGTAGCTTCATTCGCTTTTTTATCATGAAAGCCTATCGTAAAAGTTTTCAGAGGCGTGTTGTATTCTTTTTGCAACATTGCCGTCACTAAAGAAGAATCGATACCTCCACTTAAAAACATCCCTACTGGCACATCAGAAACCATTCGGTATTTAAAGCTTGTTTTTAAAATATCTTCCAATTCTTCCGTTACTTCTCCTTCCGATTTGGTATTCAGTTCGTTATTTTCATAAATTTCTTTTAAGTCCCAAAAACAGAATTTATTAATATCGCCTTTTGCATTGATTTCTAAAAAATGCCCAGATTCTAGCTTATGTGCATGCTTAAAAATGCAATGTGGCGATTGAATATATCCTTGTTGTAAAAAAAGAGAAACTGCTTTATGATTTAAAGTTTTATCAAACTGTGGATGCTGATGAAATGCCTTCAATTCAGAAGCGAACATAAAAAGTCCGTCTTTCCAATACCAATACATCGGCTTTACTCCTACTCTATCCCGACAAAGCGTTAGTTTTTTTAGTTTTTTATCCCAAATGGCAAAAGCAAACATTCCTCTAAAATGTTGGACTGCGTCAAAACCCCATTTTTCAAAAGCTTTGAGAATCACTTCAGAATCTGTACCTGTTTTAAAAGTATATTCTGGAAGCAGTTCTTTAATTTCCTGAAAATTATATATTTCTCCATTGTAAATAATCACATAATCATTCCAATACATGGGCTGTGTTCCCGCGTCGGAAGTATCCAAAATCGACAATCTTCGATGGCCCAATGCAACATTATCTTCTGCATTTACATATAAATTGGCAGCATCTGGTCCACCATGCGCCATTGTATCGCGCATTTTTTGGATGATTTGCGCTTCATTGAAGGATTGTTTTTTGGAGATATTCCAAAAGCCAGTTATTCTACACATTGGATGAAATAATTAAAAATGTTCGAAGT
Organism: uncultured Saprospiraceae bacterium; assembly: GCA_964392805.1. Classification (GTDB taxonomy): domain Bacteria; phylum Bacteroidota; class Bacteroidia; order Chitinophagales; family Saprospiraceae; genus JAFMDF01. The sequence continues at coordinate 232 of CAYMSC010000661.1, read as the reverse complement.
ACCTGTTGTCAAACATCTTGAACGAATAATATCAGTAAATGATTTACTTGTAACCCCTATATATTTATTTATTATTTATATAGTGGCTATTTTATATCGTAATCGCTATAAAAGAACACCTATCAAAAAGTATTTTTTATCTGGATTGACGCTACGATTTATAGGTTGTTTACTATCTGCTATTTTGTATAATTATTATTATGGAGGAGGAGATACTTTTGATTATTGGAGA
>CAYMSC010000660.1:0-3094 GCA_964392805.1 uncultured Saprospiraceae bacterium | reverse complement strand
ATATAAATAGAGTCAATGGTCATTAGTCATCAGTATGCCGAAATTTTTCTTAAGGCAGACCATGTACCGTCAACCATGTACTGTATAAAATTATTGACTGTGCCAAATGTAATGCTGTGTTAGCGCGAGGCTCTGCCTCGTGTTTAATATTCAGCTGCCTCCCGACTAAAGTTTCCCTTCGGCGGGACAGGTCTGGCAGCAACAACTACATACGCCAGAGGCGTAAAAATAATGGAACGAGGCAGGAGCCTCGCACCAGCAATTAGCATTACATTTGACACTACCAAATTACTAAAGTAGATAAATTATTATGTTTTCAACATTACCATTTTTACTCGGAGCTGGTTCTACCTACGAATTAATCATTGCTGCATCAGCCGTAATTATTATTTCTTTTGTTTTTGGAGAATTAGCTAAAAAGACAAGTATTCCTTCTGTTTTAATGCTCATCGTATTGGGAATAGTGGCGAATATTGCCTTAGCAGATAAATTGCATGGGTTTGATTTTAATTCCATCTTACCAATTTTAGGTACAGTGGGTTTAATTATGATTGTATTGGAGGCCGCTTTAGAATTGGAGTTGAAAAGAGAAAAGTTAATGCCCATTGCCAAATCCATGCTGATAGCCTTAATCGGTTTAATCGCCTCGACATGGGCAGCAGCAATGATTTTACAATATTTTGTCCCCGGTATGACCAGTGTTTCCGCATGGTTGTATGCAACTACTTTGTCGATTTTGTCAAGTGCGATAATCATCCCAAGTGTCGGTGAATTACGTCCAGATAAAAAGGAATTTCATATCTATGAAAGTACTTTTTCTGACATCATGGGGATTATGTTGTTCTACTTTTTATCAGGACAATTAGAAGCCGCTGAAGGAACAAATGGTACCGCAGGTTTTTTGATGAATATCGTTTTAACAATTGTTGTCTCTTTGGTAATTAGTTATATGATTGTATTAATCTTCCAAAATATTAAAAGTCACGTTAAGTTGTTTTTATTGATAGCCGTACTTTTATTATTCTACTCTTTAGGAAAACAGATACATCTTTCTTCCTTATTGATGATTCTGATTTTTGGATTATTGATTGCGAATATGAAATTGTTTTTCTTCGGTCCTTTAAAAAAGTATTTAAACTATAAAGAAGCGCACCATATCTATGAAGGATTACACGTCATTACCATGGAAACGGCTTTTGTTATTCGAACCTTCTTCTTTGTCATCTTTGGTATTACCATTGTGCTTTCTTCTTTAGCTAATCTTGAGGTAGCCATGATTAGTGCATTAATTATTTTATCAATTTATGCCATTCGTTACATCATCCTTAGGGCTTTTATTGGAGAAGATATTTTGCCACAATTATTCATTGCACCAAGAGGATTGATTACGATTCTATTGTTTTATGCGATTCCAGAAAGTGCGAAGATTCCAGGATTTGAACCAGGTATTTTATTATGGACGATTATCGGTACTAGTTTAATTATGACAGGTGCGATGATTTATGATAAAAGTAGAGGTGGCAAAGCAGTGAAGAAGGCACAAACTACTCCCGTAGGTTATCGACGTTGGGAAGCACCTACGGTAGGGACAACAGAAGAGTAGAAAGGAGAATAATTTTTAATTTAAAATGGATAATTCAAATTTCTACCTAAAAAATAACCTAGCTCAAACCAATCCTTATATGATGGGCGTAGATGTATCTCACGCCAAGGGAATATACATTTACGATAAAAACGGAAAGCGATACATAGACTTAATTTCTGGTCTGGGTGTATCTGCATTGGGGCATGGTAATCAAGCGGTGAATGATGCTTTGAAAGCGCAGATTGACCGCCATTTGCACGTCATGGTCTATGGCGAATTTCGACAAGATACCCAGATTCAATTAGGCAATTTATTAGCCAGTACCTTACCTGCTCAATTAGATACTTGTTATTTTGTGAATTCGGGAACAGAAGCCAACGAAGCTGCTTTGAAACTTGCCAAAAGAGTAACGGGCAGGCAACGTATTATTTCCTTTCGAGGAGCCTATCATGGCAGTACTCATGGTTCTTTGTCTGTAAGTGGTAATGAATATAAAAAAGTACCCTTTCAACCTTTATTACCCCAAATAGATTTTATTCATTTAAATAATTACGAAGAGTTGACCACAATTGAGGAGACTTGTGCAGCGGTCATTGTAGAAACGATTCAAGGGGATGCTGGTATCCGAATGCCAGAAGAAAATTATTTAAAAAACCTTCGGGCTCAATGTGATAAAGTCGGGGCAATGTTGATATTTGATGAAGTCCAAGCAGGCATGGGCCGCGCAGGGACTTTATGGGCTTTTGAACATTATAAGGTAGTGCCAGATATTTTGACCTTGGGGAAAGCATTAGGTGCAGGTCTGCCGATTGGTGCGTTGATAAGTGCCAAAGAAAAAATGGCACAATTTACCTATGACCCAATCCTTGGACATATCACTACATTTGGAGGGCATCCTTTGGTCTGTGCAGGGGCTTATGCAGGCTTAAAATATTTATTATCGACCAATTTAGTGGCTGAAGCGAATGAAAAAGGGCAATTATTGCACGATATTTTAATCGAACATCCATTAGTCAAAGAAATTCGTTTCCGAGGATTATATTTTGCCATTGAAATGGACAATGCCGAAATCGTACAAAAGATAGTTGAACGCTGTTTAGAAAAAGGTTTAATTACTTTTTGGTTTTTGTCTTGTCCCAATGCTTTTCGATTAGCACCGCCTTTGATTATTACGATGGAGGAATTGAGGGAAACAGCTTTGGAGATAAGGACAGTTTTTGAGGAGATAGCCAATTAATTAGATAGGATAGGAACACGGATTAAACGGGTTTCTTTATTAGACTTGCGCTAGGTCGTATGCGTTGCTAAGCTGTACTCGACCTAGCGCAAATCTAATAAAGTAACTTGTCAAAATCTGTCAAAATCCGTAATTCAATCCTAAGAACCTAAATCTAATAAATCTACACTGCAAAATAATTAATAACTGATGTTACGCAAAGAAAAAGTAATCAGCGCCAAAGGTGCGACATATCATAGCATTGGGTGTAAACCCAATGATTCCAAAGGTGC
>CAYMSC010000659.1:0-3124 GCA_964392805.1 uncultured Saprospiraceae bacterium | reverse complement strand
TCTGACTTCTGACTTCTAAATTAATTTTCACAAATTTATCCCGTTTCTAGTATACCTTATCTAATTTTACCACAAATGTAAGAAAAGATAAACATCTTGTAAATGAGGAAGTTAGTGCTTAACCTCTCATTAACCGATTGTTAGTCTTTTGAAACATTATTATTAACGAATCAATAATGAGGTATATTAGATAATACTGTCATAGATTGCGCAAAAAAACGAATTTTGTTGCAGTATTCTATACTTATTTCCCGTTAAAATGTATATTATTAAAAGTTAGGTGATTTGTTTGACACAATTCATCCATAACTCATCACTAAACAATAACATGTTAAAAAGAATCAACCCAACCGAGACTGCTGCGTGGAAAGCCTTAACCACTCATTTTAAGGCATTAGAAAATGTGCAAATGAAAGACTTGTTTTCACAAAATGAAAACCGATTTGAGCAATTTTCAACAACTTTCGACGATATACTATTGGATTATTCTAAAAATAGAATGACCAAAGAAACGCTCGATTTATTAATACAACTAGCGGAAGAAGTAGATTTAGCAGATGCCATCGAGCAAATGTACAGTGGGCAGATTATTAACGAAACCGAGAATAGAGCTGTATTACATGTAGCATTGCGAAATCAATCCGATTCCGTTATTGAAGTAGACGGAGTAGATGTGATGCCAAAAGTAAGAGGAGTATTAAATCAAATCAAAAGCTTCTCTGAAGATTTATTATCTGGAAGATTACGAGGTTATACCGGTAGTAAAATTACGGATGTCGTAAATATTGGTATAGGTGGGTCAGATTTAGGTTTAGTGATGACAACGGAAGCCTTAAAACCATACTGGCATCCAGAAATCAAGGTTCATTATGTCTCCAATATAGACGGGACACATATTTCAGAGACCTTAAAAGATTTATCCCAAGAAACTACCTTATTTATTATTGCTTCTAAGTCATTCACGACTCAAGAAACGATGACTAATGCGCAATCGGCAAGAAACTGGTTTTTAGCATATGCAATGAATGAAAGTGCAGTAGCAGAGCATTTTGTGGCAGTTTCTACAAATACAGAAGCCGTAACAAAATTTGGCATTGCGCCAGAAAATATGTTTGTTTTTTGGGATTGGGTAGGTGGTCGTTACTCTTTGTCCTCGGCGATAGGTTTATCCATTGCGTGTACAATTGGCTATAAAAACTTCGAGGGATTGTTGGAAGGTTTGCATTCAATGGATAATCACTTTAAAAATACGCCCTTCAAAGAAAATCTTCCTGTACTATTGGCTTTAATAGGCGTTTGGTATAATAACTTCTTTGAGTCAGAAACAGAAGCGATTTTACCTTATGACCAATATTTACACCGATTTGCAGCGCATTTCCAGCAGGTCAATATGGAAAGTAATGGAAAGTATTTGGATAGAAGTGGTAAAAAAATTACTTACCAAACAGGTCCAATTCTTTGGGGAGAACCAGGCACAAATGGTCAACATGCTTTTTACCAACTTATTCATCAAGGTACTAAAATAATCCCCTGCGATTTCATTGCACCAGTAATTAGTCAAAATCCAATTGGTGAACACCATAATATTTTATTGTCCAACTTCTTTGCCCAGACCGAAGCATTGATGATGGGGATGGATATGGAAACCGTGGTAGCAGATTTAGAAAAATCGGGTAAATCAGCCGAAGAAATCCTAGAATTAGCCCCTTTTAAAGTATTTGAAGGCAATCGACCAACCAATTCTATTTTAATTAAAAAAATAACCCCACAGAGTTTAGGCCGGTTGATAGCCATGTATGAACACAAAATTTTTGTACAAGGGGTGATATGGAATGTCTTTAGTTTTGACCAATGGGGGGTACAATTAGGAAAATTATTAGCTAAACAAATTTTGCCTGAATTAGCAGATAATACGCCTATTGACGGGCATGATGGGAGTACGAATGGGTTGATAAATCAGTTTAAAGAATGGCGAACGGAGGCAGCTAGTTCGTAGAAAAATACTAAAGCATTATAAGTGATAAAAGAGTAAATAAAAACTTAGATTATGCAATTCGGAAGCATTTAAGTATAAGGTTCGCTTTCTTTCTAAAGGATTTGATAATCAATTTTTAGATGGAGAAAAAATCGTTAAAGGTTTTAGACTAGCACTTGATGATTTTAAAATATTCAATAAGAATAGAAAATAATAGACCTAACTAATAAACAAAAGCCCCTCCAGAAAATCAAAATCTGGAGGGGCTTTTTTTATGGATAAATTTAATTTCACCCAACAAATTTATAGCCTACGCCACGAATAGATAAAAATCGAGTAGGTTTTTTGGGGTTATCTTCAAAATATTTTCTAAAAGAAAGGATAAAATTATCAATCGTTCGAGTAGAAGGATAGACATCATACCCCCAAACAGATTGTAGAATTTGCTGGCGAGAGACCACTTCATTTTGTCTATCCACCAATAATTTCAACAACATTGCTTCTTTCTTGGTTAAGGTAAAAGTTCCGTTATTTCCTTGTGCTTCAAAAGTAATAAAATTGACGGTATGCCCACCAAATTCATATATTTCCAGTGCATGCTCTTTGGACTTATTACTTCTTTTGAGTAAATTATTCACCCGAAGTAATAACTCTTCTAAGTTAAAAGGTTTGGTCAAATAATCATCTGCTCCTTTTTTCAATCCTGTTACTCTATCTGCTACTGCATCTTTTGCTGTTAGCATCATCACAGGTGTTTTCATATCTGTCAATCGAATCTGTTCACATACTTGAAAGCCATCTATCTCAGGTAGCATGACATCTAATAAGATTACATCAAAATGTTGTTCTTTGAAATGTTTTAATGCTTTTTTGCCATCCTCTGCAGTAACCACTTCATAATTTTCCATCTCTAAGTTGAGCTTGACAACTTCTCGGATACTTTCTTCATCTTCGACTAATAAAACACGCATAGATAGTTTTTTAGGTGGGTTTGTGTAAAAAGTGATTAATAAGGGTAATGAGGTTTATGGGGTGATGAGATTTATGAGGCTTATAAGGTGATGAGGTTTTTAGGGTTAGAATAATTACCTCCCCTCATATACCTCATTACCTCATAAACCTCATTACCTCATTACCTCATTACCTCAT
>CAYMSC010000658.1:0-3131 GCA_964392805.1 uncultured Saprospiraceae bacterium | reverse complement strand
AAATTTATAATGTCCAATCACATCAAAATCTAATTTAGAAGCAATTACTTCCGATTTGTCTAATTCCCCATACAAAATCCCCTCCTCATCGTATAAAGGCCCTGCTAATATTTGTCCTAATGGGTTAACAATTAAACTGCCACCTCTACACATTACATCGGGTTGATTATCAAGGTCTTCCAAGCCAATTAAATCTTTTGGATACCTATCCTTAGTAACAAATTGATTACTTCCCAAAACAAAACAGCGACCTTCTAAAGCAATATGGCGCATCGTCGATGTCCAGACTTCTCGACCGTCAGCAGTTGGCGCTAAATAAATTTCTATGCCCTGTTCATATAAACGCATCCGAGCTTGTGGCATATAATTTTCCCAACAAGTTAGCCCGCCAATTTTGCCAATTCCTGTTTCATAAACGTCTATATCCGAACCATCTCCTTCTCCCCAAATAATACGTTCGGCAGCAGTCGGTTTTATTTTTCGATGCTTGCCAACCAATTGTCCTGCTGGGTCAAAATAAAGGGTCGTACAGTATAAAGTGCCTCCATGTCGGGTCTTTTCCGTCACTCCAGTCACCAAATACACTTTATGTTTAGCTGCAATTTCGCCGATTGCGGCAGACTCTTTACTAAAAACTTCAATCGCACTTTCCCAGTAACGTAACCAAGTCGCTCTACCTTCTTTGCTCCGACTACCGACCACTGTTCCAAAACTCAAACCTCTTGGGTAACAAGAGACAAAAGTTTCTGGAAACAGCACTAACTTTGCACCGTTTTTAGCCGCTTCCTTTACTAATTTTTCCATTTTGGCGATAGTCGCTTTTACATCAAAAAGAATGGGTGCAGCTTGTACAACCGCCACCTTTATAATTGGGTAAGACATTTTCTATTTTAGTCAAAGATAAGAAATTAGAAAGGTTATTTTGTGTCTTTAAAAATTATTACGAGGTTAATGTCGGATAATTGGAAAAGATTACATTAAACCAACAATAACCTATCGTTAACGTTGGTAAAACCAATAGAAACTTATTTCTTTACGTTTAAAAAAGAATAGTAATTATTTAGCACTTGATTTTTTTTACTATAAAGTAGATAAAGTCCATAAAGTAGAGGTATAATAGCATGCCTTTATGCACTAAAAACTTTATGTTCTACATGAACTTTATGGTTAAAATATAATCTTGCTGAATAGTTACAAAGAATAATTATTAAAATTTATAATTAAAAATTGATATTTCGCTTAAATATTCTAAAACTTGACTTCTTTTCAAAATTACATCTTTTTGTAAAAAAGGATACAGGAATAACCGCTCCCCTATTATTTCTATGCTTTAATTTTCTACTCTTCCCTTTTTTCGTTTCCGCACAAACTACAGTAACGGTAACAGAAAATGATACCACTGGCAAAAAAGAAATCAAAATCATTTATTCCGATTTATTAGAAAACGAAACAGATTCCTTAGAGAATCGAACGACAAAATTATCAGGTAATGTTGAATTGCAACAAGACAGCGTTTTAATGTATTGTGATACGGCATTTAAACAAGGAAATAATATCATTGCCTATGGTAATGTCGCTATCCAACAAAATGATTCCTTAAAGGTGTTTTCCGACTCCTTGGTCTATCGAGGGGAAACAAAGATAGCTGATTTATTTGGAAATGTAGTAATGGAAAGTGAGGATAAACAATTGTTTACTAGTTACTTGAATTATGAATTAGACCCTAAAATAGCTCGGTATGTTACTGGGGCATTGATTACCCAGGGGGACACAAAATTGGTTAGTAAGCGGGGCACCTTCTTTGTCCAAACCGATGAAATGTTTTTCAAAGATAGCATCACCGTTTATGATTCAACTTTTACGTTGCGAGCCGATACCCTATTATATAATTCCAATACCCAAGTGGTCACTTTTTTAGGGCCAACCCTCATCAATCAAGACAGTAATTTGATTTATTGTGAAGATGGTTTTTATGATTTGGACACCAAGTTGGCGGAATTCACCCAAAATGCACAATACGTCAAAGGAGAACAAAAAGCCACCGCAGAAATAATTATCTATGATGGGTCAATGAAAGAAATCAGATTAGAAGGAGATGCCCAATTTGTAGAAAATGATAAATTAGCCACCGCAGATGTCATCCGTTACGAAGAAGAAACGGAAAACATCTTTTTGGAAGGCAATGCCTTTTTTAGGGATTCTACTCAAGAGGTAACAACCGACGAGGATATAAAATATAATTCCGCAACAGAATCTTTTAAAGCTACGGGGCGTGCTGAGGTAGTAGACGAGCAACAAATTTTAGTCGCCAATTCTTTAGACTTTGACGATGAAACAGGATTGGGACTTGCTGAAGGAGATGTGTTTTGGCAAGATACGGTTGAAAATATTACTATCAATGCAGAAGTAGCCAATTATAATAAAGAAAGTGGGTATATCAAAGCTACGGGAGGTCGTCCTTTATTAACCACTTTGGTAGATGTTGACACTTTATTTTTAGCATCAGACACCTTGATTTCTACCCAAGATGGCGAAGTCGACAGCACTCGATTACTAGAAGCATTTGAAGATGTACGAATCTTCAAAACAGATTTGCAAGCAGTGGCAGATTCGATGGCTTTTATTACCAAAGATTCTTTATTCAAACTTTTTCGAGACCCTGTTTTGTGGTCTGATACTTCTCAATTTAGAGGAGATTCTATTTTTATTCAATTGAAAGATGGGGGGATTGACAAAATCTTTTTGCACAATAATGCCTTTATCGTCACTACCCCAGATTTACAATTTTTTAATCAAATAAAAGGCAAAAATATTATTGCCTACTTCATTGGAAATATACTTGACCGAGTAAAAGTAATGGGTAATGCCGAAGCTATTTATTATGCTTTGGACGAAGAAGATGCCTATATCGGCGCTACCAAAACGATATGTAGTGAAATGTTAATTTATTTTAAAGAGGAGAATGTAGACCGCATCAAATTTTTCAAACAACCAACTTCTGAGATTATCCCCATGAAACAAATACTCACGGATCAACCTAAATTAGATGGTTTTAGTTGGGATTTTAGCATTCGACCAAAATCAGTTGCCGATTTACGTGATAAAACATTGGTCATGACTAGAGGTCGAAC
>CAYMSC010000657.1:0-3134 GCA_964392805.1 uncultured Saprospiraceae bacterium | reverse complement strand
AAGCACATCTTCCGTATACTACCTTTACCCAAGCGACTCAGAATGATGAGTTTCTATTTTTTGGTACGGGATTATCACTTTTGGTAATGGACAAAGAAGAAAATACTATTCGCTTGGTTTCTAAAATAGATGGACTTAGTGAAACGGGTATAGTAGTAATGAGGGCAAACCAAGAGACAGGATTGTTAGTAGTGGCATATGACAATTCAGTTTTTGATTTGATTACTCCAGATGGGATAAGAGGCTTTTCTGAAATTATGACAGATGGCACCTTTACTAATCGTAGAATCAATGATGTGACCTTTGAAGATCAGTTTATATACTTTGCTACTGGTTTTGGTTTGGTAAAGTTTGATATTGAAAGAGAAGAGTTTGTATACACTGTGAGGACAGGTATGCCAGTTACAGATGTAGCTCTTTACAATGGCAATATTTATATCGCAACAGAGGATGGTATTTTCTTCCTCGAAAATTCTGAAAATTCAAACCCGCAAGCATTTGGACAGTGGGAATTGCTAGGAGCTGATCAAAACTTTCCGCCTAATTATTTAAATCAATTTATTGAAGCTAAAGATGATTATTTGTACATGGATATAGATAATTCATTTGTGAGATTTGATGGTTCTGAAATTGAAACCATAAGCCCTGCTGTAGACACATTAGTATCTCATTTTTTGACAGCAGAAAATCAAAAAATTGTTTTAGGGTTTGAGGATATTAGAAGAGATTACGCATCTTGCGATGAGGATTTTAATGATGCTTTATTTTACATTACAGCAAGTCCATATACAGCGATAACAAACACTAATTTTGTAAGTATTGAAGAAGCAACAGATGTAACATCTGCCAATGATGGTGGATTGGAAAGTAATGGAGATTTAGCAAAATTAATAGCTAAACGTAATTTTAATAGAGTAACAAGAAATACGATTTCTAACACCAAAAACACACAAAGTAAATTTATACGAGGATTAAACTCTTCCGCAACATCATTCATGAGTGAAGATTTAAGTATGTATTTTCCCAGAACAGGAATGCATGGAACGGAAACCACTTTTGTTTCTAGCCCAAAAGATTTGGTTGGAATTACAAATGCAAACACTGTATTTTCTTTAGATTACTACCAAGGGGAGTCTCGTGTTGCTGCTGGATTTGCAACATCTACAGAGGGTAAAATATATGATCATTCAAAGACAATTTGTGATCGTTTAAATGGGTCTAAGTTACTTGACGTAAGGACATTAAATATTCGAAATCATACATTGGTAAGTACTAAAATACAGCGAATTACGGGTGAAATAGAACATAGCTTAACGTTTTCTGTGAAAAAAGGGGAATCTGAAAACGAAATTTATAGTCTTTGGAATATTGAAGATTACCCTAAAGGAGATTATTTGAATTTTCAAATATGGGGAGGTTCAATATCCCAAGTTGCTACGATTTCTAATACCATTATAGATAACTTTTTACAGGAAAAACCTTTAAGAAGTCATGAGGTGAAAGATAGAATTCCTACAGTTTTTGTTCAACATGGCACCTATAAAAATGGAAAACTGATTTTAGATATTATAAATAAGTACCGTTCTGGAAGTATGAAGTTAAAAGGAAACTTAAGAAAAACAGAACAATCAATAGAGGAAACAATGGTACAAACCGTACAATTATCAGGGACATATGAAGAACAAGTTGAGATAAAAACAGGCAGTTTATTCGATATAGGAATTTCTGTTTCTGGAGAAAATTCGACCAATCAAGACGCCCTGTACTTGGCAGATGGACCTTGGGGAATAGATTATTTGGAAGAAGATGTAATGGTAGAGTCATTTGAAGTTAAATCACAAGCGCCAAATGTTGGTGAAACAGATAACTATATTGTTGAAAGGGATGCAAAGCTGAAGGGAGAAATAAAAGGTACCATAAATATTTTTAGAAATATATTGGCAGGAGAGCTGACTATTGATGCTTCAGTGTATGCAGGTGTTGAATTTAATATGAAAAATGATATTCCCATTGAAGTAGTTTTGGTACCTAAAGAATTAAAAAATTGGGATAACCGATTACGTATTACCATACCAGTTAGTAAAAGTATGGTTACAAGGAAGGTGAATTTTGATCAATTTGTGGATGCTCTAGGTAAAACTGATGAGGTTAGTGATATTAGAAGTATTGTTTTTTCGGTTCAAGGAAACTATAGTACCTATAAAGCGTTTAATTTAGAAGTTGAAAGTCTTAAAATTATGAAAACAAAAGCTTTTAATAGCAGTAGTGCACTAGACGAAAACCAAATGGCGAAAGTTTTTAATTATCCTAATCCATTTAGTAACCAAACGACAATAGAGTTGCCAAATGAAATAAAAAATTATACGATAACTGTAGTTGATTTATTAGGTAAAATAGTTCGCTACGAAAACGGAACAAATTTTTTGGGAAAAAAGGTGGTTTTTAAAGTAGGAAATTTAAGTACTGGACTGTATTTATATACCATTACAAGTGATCAAAATCAGCAGTATACAGGACGTTTTGTTATCCAAAAAGAATAATACGGGATGTGTAATTTAAACCTTGTCTAAGGTTCAAAGCGCAGGCTTCTGGGAGCTAGCTCCCAGAAGCCTGCGCTTTGGTCGCTAAATCGAGTTTGACCCTATCCCCAAATTTAATGTATAATCGCTGAATAATCAAACTCCAATTTTGAACGGGAGCAATCCATTTTTTTTCAATGTTTTTTGTGGCTAAATATACCAGTTTGATTAACGCCATATCACTAGTGAAAGCCCCTTTTGTTTTTGTTACTTTGCGCACTTGACGATGGAATCCTTCAACAGCATTGGTCGTATAAATCATTTTACGCACGGGATGGGAAAACTGAAAATATTGAGACAACTCTTCCCAATTACGTTGCCAACTTTCGATTACTACTGGATATTTCTTGCCCCATTTTTCTTCTAAAAGCAAAAGTTCATCCTCAGCTATTTCTTTATCATTAGCTTGATAAACCTTCTTTAAATCCTTTAAAAACTCTTTTTGGTCTTTGCTGGCTACGTATTTTAGAGAATTACGAATTTGATGAACGATACAAAGTTGAGTAATCGCTTTGGGAAAAACACTCAAAATAGCATTAGTAAAGCCTTTTAAAT
>CAYMSC010000656.1:0-3141 GCA_964392805.1 uncultured Saprospiraceae bacterium | reverse complement strand
TTATATACTTTGCTCAATTGGTAGTACAATTGAGATTATTCCGTGAGTTGTATTAAGGTCTACGTAGAATTAATTCCCTTGTGTCAATAAGACAAACAAAAAAGCCTCCATTTTGATTAAAACTCAAAATAAAGGCTTTTATTATTTTACAACAGCCTATTTGTTTAAAAATTTGCTGTATGTTTTCGTATTTTTAGGAGGCTAAAGCTGCATCAATTTTTTCTGATAATACTTTTTTAGACGTAACGCCTACTTGTTTATCAAAAATTTCTCCATCTTTTATTAAAAGAATGGTTGGAATACTTCGCACGCCGTACTTCATTGCTACTTCTGGATTGTCATCTACATTTAATTTTCCGATAACTGCATCTCCTTTATAGTCATTTGACAATTCTTCGATGATTGGGGCAATCATTCTACAAGGTCCACACCAGGGAGCCCAAAAATCAACAACGGATACTTTTCCACTGTCTAAAGCAGATTGTTTGAAGTTAGCATCTGTGAATTCGAAAGCCATGATTTTCTAAGATTTATATGGTAAACAATAAACTTCAATTAGTTTTCTTAGTAGATTATTGACTAAGGACTATTTAAAGCTCAATTAAATAATATGCGAAGATATAACACTCGTATCTTCATAAAAGTTTGTAAATATAGGTATTAAGAAATAGTTAAAGTTAATTCTGATAGAATTATCATTATTAAATTCATCATTTTGACGATATTTAGTTATTAAGTCACTGTTTTATCTATGTTTTGCAACTATTTTTATATTGCTATCTTTATGATTTTTGTAAATACTATTAAATTAGTTTGGGAAGGTTTCTACTTTTATCAAATGTTCCTATTTGATTAATTGAAATTCCTTTTTCAATTATTAGAAATAGTAACAATAGCTGTTTCGTTAAATTTGGAGGATATTGTTTTTTGAGCTAGAGAACAGGCAAAAATTAGTAGAACTAATCTAATATTTACAATAATTATTCCATCCTCTTATGAAGAAAAAATTGATATGGATTGGTTTAGGCATATTGACCTTAATTTTAAGGTATTCTGCAACGCCAGAATTAATTGAACGGATTTACAGCCGAGGGCTATTTTTGAGTATCCGTAGAATCTTTGATTATGGGGTCGGATGGTTTCCAATTCCACTACTCTATGTCTTTTATGCAGTGCTGATTTTTTGGATAATCCGAAAATTGATACAAACTAATTGGAAGGAATTATTTACAGGTAAAGGCATATTAAATTGGCTTTTGTCTGCTGCTGCTTTTGTTAGTGGGGTATTATTTTTCTTCTTTTTTCTATGGGGATTTAATTATGGTAGGATTCCCTTGGTTCAACAAATAGGCTTGAAAGCTACCCCCGTAGCCTTACCGGACTTAAAAGCAGAATTGGAAAAAACAACCGTTAAGATTCTAGCGGCAAGGCAGGTATTAGACCCCTTAGCTAAAGAAACTTTACCAATTAATTTGTTACCCAAAGACATCGAAAATTTGTGTCGTAAGGCGGTGGAAGAAACATTACTGTCCTTAAATTATCCTGTTGCTGGTAAAGTTCGAGGTCGAATATTACCGACCAAGGGTATTTTGATGCGTTTTAGTTCTTCGGGCGTATATTGGCCTTTCGTGGGCGAAGGAAATATTGACGGTGGACTGCATCCATTGCAGCAACCCTTTACACTTTGCCATGAATTATCACATGGATATGGTATTACTAATGAAGGTATCTGCAATTTTTTGGCTTATTTAGCTTCTCAAAAATCAGAAGATGCTTACGTTCGATACTCAGGATTGATGTGTTATTGGCGATATATTGCTATTGCTTATCAGCGATTTGCCTACGAAGATTATCAAACATTTAGAAAAACTTTACCCCAAGGTTTTTTAGCAGATTTAGATGTCATCAATAAAAATCTGGACAAATATCCTGATATATTACCCAAATTGCGCTATATAGCCTATGATTCCTACTTAAAAAGCCAAGGTATTTCAGATGGCATAAAAAGTTATAGTACGATTATTATGTTGGTTAGGGCTTGGGAAAATAGAGAATAGTTTTTTTGAGCCCCTTTTTTTATTTAAAGACCCTTTAAAGTTTGCCTTCTCGTTCTAAATCTGCCATTAATTTTATGTTCACAAATTTGATAATAGCATCAGGGTCTTTGGCGTAAAAACGATTCCAGTAAGTCTTTTTTCTAAACCATGTCATTTGTCTTTTAGCGTATCGGCGAGAATTTCTTTTGATGAGTTCTATTGCTTTTTCTAAACTATGCTTGCCATCAAAAAAATCGAATAATTCTGAATACCCAACAGTTTGTAAAGGCGTTAAGTGTCGATGTTCGTAAAGGTCTTGTGCTTCTTTTAAGAGTCCTTTGTTCATCATTTTATCAACTCTTTTATTGATGCGATTATAAAGGAAAGGGCGTTGCATCTCTAAGCAAATAAAAATGGGTTCAAAGTTGCGAACTTTAGGTTCTTGATATAAAAAACTAGAAAATTGCTTCCCACTCGCTTGATAGACAGATAAAGCTCTGATTAGGCGATGAGGATTTTTATTTTCCATGATTTCATAATATTCAGGTTCTATCTCTTTTACTTGTTTTTGTAAATAGGCTATTCCTTTTTCTTCAAAATCTTTCTGATTTTTATCTCGAATTTCTTGAGGGACATCTGGAAAATCATCCAATCCTTCTATGACTGCTTGAATAAAAAATCCAGACCCTCCTGTCAAAATTGCTACATCGTAGCTTTCGTATAACTTATCTAAAAAAGGGATGACTTCTCTTTCAAAATCTCCTGCAGTATAATTATCTTGAATGCTTAAATTATTAACAAAATGATGAGGCGCTTGACTTAGTTCGGCAAGTGTTGGTTTTGCTGTACCAATTTCCATTTCTCTGTAAAACTGACGACTGTCAGCAGAGATTATTTCTATTCCAAAATGATTCGCCACCTTTATTGCTGCTTTTGTTTTGCCAGAAGCAGTGGGGCCTCCGATAACAATTAAATATTTTTTTGACGGCATAGGTCGGCAAGATAAGTTTTATGTGATATATTTTCCTAAAAAATTATCGCTCTATTTAGTAGTTTTGTACATAAACGGTTTAAAAATGGGGATAAATAGATTTTGGTCATTTGT
>CAYMSC010000655.1:0-3145 GCA_964392805.1 uncultured Saprospiraceae bacterium | reverse complement strand
ACCAAAATAAGCTCGTCCAGATGACCAACTTATTATTTCGTCGTTACTAAAATTATTCCTAATTTCGCCGAATGAATTGAATCGATTCAATTGCAAAATAATATCCGAGACTACAAATAATAAATGGACCTAATCGAAAACTGGATAAATATTTTTGAACGACATGATGAAGTAGCTGTTTTTCCATTTTTAAAAGGATTGACAGCTACTCAAAAAAAGAACTTACTTCCGCTAATTAGTAAGACCGCTAAAGCCTATTTGGAGCTCAAAGATAGGCTAATTAATGGTAAACATTTTTACACCAAAAAAGCTTCTCGCAAACAAGAAAGAATACTCAATTATTCCATTTTTGTTACCATTCCCAATCGACAACATAATAGCTATAAATGGCTGAATGTGCAGGTGATAGCAACGCCGATTGTGAGTGATGAAATACTTCCTTGGTACTGCCCAGTTTGGTTTCCTGATTACCTCAATGAATTAGCACAACTTGATTTTAGGTCTTTGCCTATGACCTACGAATTGGTGATGGAAATGGCGCAGAAAAATTATATGCAGCCTAGTGAATTGTTGATTGCAAAACTGTTAACTCGACTCATATATCCCGAATCACCCAATCAGAGGTGGGTGTATCAATTTCGACCAGAAAACCTAGAGATTAAGGCTTGTACCTTAGAAAAACATTTTTGGTATTTATTTGAACAGGAGACTCAAATTTATAATTGTGAACGCCAATTGCCCTTATCGGAAGATTTACCATCAGCCAATAACAATTGGTATGTGGCTATAAAAAAATATGTCGATGCTGGAGCAATTGACCGAATTCGACTATTAAAAGCTTGCTTATCCGCTACTAATAAATCCATTTTTAATAAATTGGCAATTGGTTGGTTTATGGGACTTTTTGAATTTATCACGCCAACAAAAAAGGAACTTTTAGCGGTACAAACTGAATTATTTCATACCTATACACTTCCGTACAGCAAAGCGACTAATACAGCATTAAAGGGTATCCAAAAAATTGCTAGTTTACCTGATTTTCAAGTTGACCACAGTTTAATTAATTTTGATAAATTATTAATTTCTAAAACAAAATCTATCGTTTTAAATGGATTAAGTATTTTGGAAAAAATAGCGATTAATCATAAAGAAAAACAGCCTTTACTCTGTGAATTGGCTAGTCAAAGTTTTAGTACTAGAGATGCTACCATTCAACATAAAACGGCTACATTCATTCAACAATATGGAGATAAAGATATCTCCAAACTAAAAGCATTAATTCTTAGCCATAAAACAAATTTATTATATGCTACCAAAACTGTTTTAGGGGATGTTTTCGATAATAAAAAAATTTGTTTCTATGAGAATGCAATTGATAATCCATCTCTTAAAAAGCAAACTATCAAGCTGCTGAAAAAGCAGACTAAAATCCCCTTAATCAATGGATTTGATGAATTTGTCCACTTAGCGCTACAAATTTTTGATAATAAAGCGCCGTGTCATTTTGACCAATTTATAGCCAATTTATTGGTTTTTCAAAAAGAAATAAAAGGAAAAAATATTGGTCGATTATTGCCTTTGTTTCGACGTGCTTATCAATTGGTATTTAATGAATTGCCGAGTAATCATGGGATGTTAGACAACATGTTAGCGACCTTTCTATTAGATTTTTCTGATTTATTAATAGGTCGTTTTCCCGCAGATAGCAAAGGTTTACAAAAATTAGCAAAATCTTATTTAGAACAAGGATTTTATATCAATGACCAAAGTATTCCTTTTGATTTGAATTATACCCATTTGAACCGTTGGTATAATCCTTTTGACCCTTCACAGGTTTATACGCCCATTAAATTATTGTTAGAACAGGTCTTAATAAATTTGCAACAACAAAAAATACAAGTCTTGTTATCTATGCCAACGCATGCCCCTAGTTGGATAAACCCACTAAGTTTAGTAGAACGCTTGATTTTCTACCAAGAAAATAAGTTAGTGCCTCCCAGTATTGACTTGCAAATAGCTATTTCAAGGATTGCTTTTGAAAATCAATCAACAGCATTGAGATTAGCGGAAGAAAAATTGAAAGGACATTATTTGAACTTGGTAAAATATTTATTATCACCTAAAGCTGATGTAACATTATCAGCAACTCCTAAAGCATACTCGACCCAACACTATGAATTATTAGTAGCAGCAATTACCAAAAACAGTGCTAATTCGCCAGAAAAGATTATTGCTTTGCCGATTTTAGAATTACCCGCTGCTATATTTACAGGAAATCATCAATGGATGGTTTTTTGGGAAGAACGGCAATTTGAATATTGGAATCATAAAACGCAAAAGTTAGAGTTTGTAGATAAATCCTTCATTCACAGAGAATTACAAGTTAAAACGCCCAAAGGCATCAATTTTAATGCACACCCTGATTTTTTATACCAATATTTTCCAGGAAGTAATGAAGCTTTTCGTCCGAATATCAATGATGTAAAAAGGCTATTGGGTTTAGTGCCAAATAACCCTAGCCCCTTAGTCGCTTTATTAGTGGCAGATAATTTAAAATACGCTACTTTTTGGGAAATTTTAGCAAAAAAGAGAGCCGTAGAAATGATAAATTGGTTAGCCAATCAACATCATTTAAACTATACACCACCAATTCATCTTTTATTAGCGACCACAATGCTTTGCGAGGATAAAAAAATGAGATTGAAAGCGGCCGAAATTTGGCAAAATGGAGTCACTCAAAATCAATTAAACCCTAGCGAACTAGGCTTGATTTTAGGTCGATTGGAGAATAAAGAATTAGCTCCTTTAAAACGATTTACAGATTTGGTGCAAAACTATCTGTTAAATATATCGGTATACCATAATAAAGCTTTAGAAAAAACCATTGAGCATTTATTAGCCAAATTACCGCCGATTCCTATCAAACACACCAAACAATTATTACTACTTTATCACGAATTATTAGCAAGTAATCAGTCGACTATTAATAATAAACGACTCTTGATTTTATTGAGGCTATGGCAAGATTCACCGAGTTTAAAGAAAATATTAAAGCAATTGAGGACATTTAATAGACTTAATGCTGAATGATGATTTCCCCACGGATTGATTTCCCCACGGATTGATTTCCCCACGGATTGATTTC
>CAYMSC010000654.1:0-3187 GCA_964392805.1 uncultured Saprospiraceae bacterium | reverse complement strand
TCCGTGTGGAAATCAAATCCGTGTGGAAATCAAATCCGTGTGGAAATCAAATCCGCAGATTATTTTTTCCATTTTCCCTAACCTTTTCCAAATCACTCGGCGTATCAATCCCCACCGTTTCTATATCCGTCAAGCCAATCCCAATAGCATACCCATTTTCTAACCATCTTAGCTGCTCCAAAGATTCGGATTTTTCTAAAATACTTATAGGTAATTGAGTAATCTCCAATAAAGTTGGGCGTTGATAGCCGTAAATACCGATATGTTTATAAAAAACACCTTCCGTAAGCCATTTGTTTTGGTCGACTCCACGTAAGAAAGGAATCGGGCTACGGCTGAAATAATGAGCGATGTGATGCGAATTAAACACTACTTTGACAATATTTGGACTAAATAATTGCGTTGAATTGGTGATTTTTTTAGCTAGAGTAGCTATGTTTAGCACTGTATTTTGTTCGAGTTGTTGAGCCACTTGGTCAATTTGAAGTGGATTAATAAATGGCTCATCCCCTTGAATGTTAATAATAGCTTCCATATCTTGGAAGTTCAATGCAACTTCGGCGCAGCGGTCCGTACCACTTTGATGATTTTTATCGGTCATGACCACATGTCCACCGAAGGATTGAACATGCTTGAAAATGCGTTCATCGTCCGTAGCGACCACTACTTTAGCTAAGGATTGTGCTTTACAGGCTTGTATATATACCCGTTGTATCATGGTTTTGCCATCAATAAGGACCAAGGGTTTACCAGGAAATCTAGTGGAGGCGAAACGAGAAGGGATGATACCAAGCGTTTGCATGACGAGAAAATTTAAAACAGAAAATTATATTAATCTATCTGCATACATGAACAGATATTTAATTTGGGCAATGCTTTTTGGGCTGCCACTAAATTTACTTGGGAAAACAAACTTTGACCTTACGGGGGATAGTTTGCATTACCTCACACCGCAAGATACTATATTTCTTGAAACAGGTACTTATGGGCAAAAGGTTTTTGTTCATGAAATGGCGCCCAAACAAACCCTTTATTCTCTTTCCAAGTATTATGGATTGACCTTAGATGAATTATATTACTACAACCCAGAAAATGAGGGCGGACATTATGGAGTAGGAAGTAAAATAAAAATTCCTGTACCAAACAGAAGCATCATTAGGTTTCAACCAAAAGATTATCAAGATTCCTTATATGTTCCAATTTATTATGTAGTAAAAAGAGGAGAGACCCTTTATCATATCGCTCAAAGAATTTTCAAAATGCCCATTGATACCTTAATGGACCGTAATCGGGTGGTGGGGTATGAATTAAGTATTGGTCAAAAATTACGAGTAGGATGGATGAGTGTCAAAGGAATACCCGATAGCCACCGACAATTTAAAGGCCATCCATTATGGCAAAAAAGTTATACTTATCGAAAAAAATACAATCTTAAAAAACGGCATAAAAAAGAATATCGCAGAAAAGGCCCTGCTGTTTATATAGAAGGGACAAAAAGCACTTCAGATTTGCTAGTTATGCATAAATACGCGCCAATTGGGTCTATTGTTCAAGTTACCAATCCAATGAAGCGACGCACCGTTTATGCTAAGGTTATTGCCAAAACACCTGCTTCTTATGATGCCAATGTTGAAATAGTTGTTTCTCCAAGGGTTGGAAAAATGCTAGGGGCTAGAGATAAAAAGTTTTACGTGAAAACGAGATATTTGCGATAGAAAATAGAACTCATTCTGTTTTTTTTCGTTCTTTTGAGGAATAAAGTCAAATAGACTTCCTTATTACTAACTACAATTTACCTAATGCACCATCAGAACGTCCTAGAGACCATTGGTAACACACCACTCGTAAAGATTAATAAAATTGCCAAAGACATTCCTGCCTTGGTCTTAGTAAAATTAGAAACTACAAACCCCGGGCATTCTATCAAAGACCGAATGGCATTAAAAATGCTAGAGGATGCAGAAAAAAGAGCGGATATTTTACCGGGCGGAACGATTATAGAATGTACGTCTGGGAATACTGGAATGGGTTTAGCTATTGCCGCTTGTGTCAAAGGGTATAAATCCATTTTTACAACAAGTGATAAGCAAAGTAAAGAAAAAATTGATTTATTAAGGGCAATGGGGTCAGAAGTTATTGTTTGTCCTACTAATGTCGAACCTGACGATCCTCGTTCTTATTATTCGGTGGCAGAAAAATTAAGTAAGGAAATTCCAAATTCATTCTGGTGTAATCAATATGATAACTTGTCTAATCGACAGGCACATTATGAGTCGACAGGGCCTGAAATTTGGGAACAGACAGAAGGGAAAATTACCCACATGGTAGTAGGTGTTGGTACAGGAGGGACTATCTCTGGAACTTCCAAATATTTAAAAGAACAAAATAAAGACATTAAAATAATAGGGATAGATACCTATGGTTCTGTTTTTAAGAAATACCATGAAACAGGTGTTTTTGACGAAAAAGAAATTTATCCTTACATCACCGAAGGTATCGGAGAGGATATTTTACCAAAAAATGTGGATTTTAGCCTAATCGACCATTTTGAAAAAGTAACTGATAAAGATGGGGCTTTGATGTGTCGAAGATTGGCAAGAGAGGAAGGCATTTTATTAGGCTATTCCGCTGGTTCTGCTTTTGCGGGCTTATTGCAAATTAAAGACCAATTAACCAAAGATGATGTCGTTGTCGTTGTTATTCATGACCATGGTAGCCGATACGTAGGAAAAATCTACAATGATGATTGGATGCGAGAACGTGGATTCTTAGAAGATGACTTAACTGTAAAAGATATGATTTCTGCCAAAAACGGAGAGAAATTTATCTCTGTTTCTCCAAAAGATACGGTACGGTCTGTATTTAATCTGATGAAAGAAAAAGATATTTCTCAACTACCTGTTGTTGAAAAAGATAAAATACTAGGCTCTATTACTGAAAGCGCCGTATTATCCTACCTACTTGAAAATCCTTTTAAAAATACGGAGAATCAAGTAGAAACGATTATGGGCGATGCCTTCCCTTTAGTCGAAGAAGACCTACCCGTTAAGAACTTAGCTCGATATATCAGTAAGAAAATTCCAGCAGTAGTTGCTAGAGATAAGGCAGGAAGTATGCATATTTTGACGCAGTATGATATTATTCAGACGGTTTAGAGGAGGTTATGGGGTTTATGAGGTGATAAGGT
>CAYMSC010000653.1:0-3199 GCA_964392805.1 uncultured Saprospiraceae bacterium | reverse complement strand
TTGATTATATATTCGTTCTTAGCTAATAAGTTGGATAGGTAATGGGAAGAGAGCTGGTAAAAGGATTGATAATCAACCTTTTGAGTTGACTTCTTTCCGCCAATTTTTCAGCAATTGTACGTCGGAAGCTTGTATAAAGTTTGTTTTTAATGCCTCATTTATCAAAATATCGTAGTTTGACAGTGTTTCCAGTTGATAACCTGCTTTATCGAAGGCATTTTTTGCTTTATCGAAACCATAAGTGAAAATTGCTGCGATGCCTACAACTTCAGCGCCTGCATTAACCAAAGCATCAATGGCTTTTAATGAACTACCACCTGTTGAAATAAGGTCTTCAATTACTAAAACTTTTTCCCCTTTGTTCAACGCCCCTTCAATTTGATTTTGGCGACCATGTGCTTTTGCTTTATCTCGAACATAGATAAATGGCATATCAAGTACATCGGCTAAAAGCGCGCCATGAGGAATACCAGCCGTAGCGACTCCTGCTATTTTATCAAATGTTGGAAATTTTTGTGCACAGCTTGCAAAAGCATTCTTGACAAAACTTCTTGCTTCTGGATGGGATAGGATAATTCTATTATCGCAATAAATGGGGGATAAGATGCCAGATGCCCAAGTAAAGGGGCTTTGTGGACTTAGTTTAATTGCTTTTATTTGCAATAATCTTTTGGCGACTTCAGCAGCTATATTATTCATCTAAAATATATTTATTACTGGTTGTGTCTGCTGGATAGGACAAAAAAGCAATTTTTGTAAGAAAGTGTTTCTTCTATAAAAGTTTAAAAATTGCAGCACTAACTGATAAAATAGTAAGTAACTATTTGTAATTCAGTTGTTTAATTCGTTTCTCCAAAGGGACTTTATACCTTTTTATTTTCGCTAAATCAAAAATTTTGGCAAATGTACAAAATCTATATCAATGAAACCCCATTAATGCTTATACAAAATGACCAAATACCAACAGAATCTTTGGATTTGAGTGAAAATTTATTGATTCGGTACAATGGCAAGCCTCGTTCTTTGATGAATCCAATTGATATGTTGGAAAAAACGAAGCGTTTGTCTTCTATTATAGTCCATCATAACGACGTGGAGCAATTATTAAAAGACTTCGAAAGTTTGTTTAAAATCCTAGAGGCTGGTGGTGGCGTAGTCGCCAATGAAAACCAAGAAATCTTAACTATGTATAGAAAAGGTTCATGGGATTTACCCAAGGGGAAAATCGATAAAGGTGAAACCAAAGAAGCCGCTGCTATTCGAGAAGTCCAAGAAGAAACAGGCTTAGATGTGGTCGAGCTTGGTGATTTTTTGCTAGAGACTAATCATACCTACAAAAACAGAAAAGGAAAACGAATAATTAAGCGGACTTATTGGTATAAAATGACGACTAAAGAAATGGATTTGACACCAGAAATAGCTGAAGACATTGAATTATGCGAATGGATGCCAGCTGCTGATTTTCTGCAAAAGAAACCGCTTTATAATACGATTCGAGAAGTGATGGAGGCTTATTTGAGCACTTACTTATAACCTATCACTAGAAAAATTTCCCTTTGACAAAAATCCGACAAAACCAATATTTTCAAAAAAAAGTTCCCATTAAATGAAATAAAAAAAAAAAATTACAGTTTATAAGAAGTCGCTTACAAAGTAGGCGTTGAATTTATACAAATTATATCCAAAAAGAATTTATTCCAAAACTAACTTACACCATGAACATTGTTAAAATTATGAACACATTACCACTTTTTAGAACTGCTATTACTACTTGTTTTTTTCTCACACTTTCTGTTTTTGTTACCGCACAATCTAGTCCATCTGGCTTACTAGCATCCAATGATATTAGTCCAAAAGGAATTGTAGAAGAGGAATGGTCTTTTTTCTATGATGCAGAAAATGAAATCTATTATATAGATTTTGAGACAATTAGCTTAAATTTGACGAAAGTAAAAGTAGTAGCGAATAACGGAAACGCTGTTATTGCTGATGATGTAGCAGATTTGCCCGTTAATACTATTTACGAATTAGATTGTAGCCAATTAACGAATGGTAGTTATACGGTAGAATTACATTCTTATACAGAAGTATTAAAAAAAGAAGTAACTATAAAATAAAAGGTTGTATCTACAACCAACCAAACTTTGTTTTTAAACTCCCGAGCAATTTTTTATTGTTCGGGATTTTTTATTTGCTTGACTCACTTTTTCATTTGTGTTTGTATGCGTTTCACCAACTCCCTTAAATCATAATTTTCCTCCGCAAAAAGCATTACTCGCTTATCTTTTTTTTCTATAGCTAATAAATTATCTTCTCTAATAGTCACCTGTGCATTGATGAACGATTGTTGCTTGTCATTATATATCCCTGCCCGCTTAATTTGTTTGTAGGATGTTTTTCCATGAAATGATTCCATATACGTCTCATACAGTTTTACGGGTTGGATAGTATATAAATTCCATGCAGTAAATAGGGTGGTGGCAAATATAATTAAAGCAATTAATCCACTTAATAGGGTAGCAATTTGCCGATAAGTGCCTGTAATGCTTTTAATTTTTTTGGATTCCACTAAAAATAAAAAGACCACTAATCCAATTAAAACACCGATTAATGTGATTAAGGTACAGTAGCTTTTAATAGGTTCTGCGGTATACAATAATTCTTCCATAACTTTTTTAGATTTATCAAACTCAAAAGTAAAGTTTTTTTCGTCCATAAATGAACAAGGTTGTCCATAAACGGACGAAAAAATAGACTAAAATTTTATTTATTATGTTGTAATGTGTTGATATTTAGTGAATTATAAGTTTGGCATGTCAATTGAATTTGTAAATGTATATTAAAGATTATTTTAATGAAAATTTATAAACCTATGAAAAATTATGATTTAAAAGATTTGTTTTTTGATTTATTGAATAGGTGGAAACTTAAAGAAAGCAATGCAACCTTTCGATTTATTGGAGGTCTTTAAAGTAGGAGCCATTTATTTTCATTTAGTAATAACGAAAAAATAACTTCCGCATTTGATTTTTCAATTGAATGTTTTTATCATAGGTTTTCAACCCATTACAAAGCAGCCCATCCTCTTCGAGGTTCACCCGTACGGGTTCCTATTTGAAAAATGCGGAACTTATTTTTTCGTCGGCTCTAAGGAACGCGATAAAAATAAATGGAGATTCTCGTCGGACGATTAGTTAAA
>CAYMSC010000652.1:0-3201 GCA_964392805.1 uncultured Saprospiraceae bacterium | reverse complement strand
GTCGCTTTTGATAATTATGCAGAAAAAGAGGTGGCAGAATTAGAAAAAATGTACGTCTTACCAAAAATGAAAGGTCAGGGTATTGGCAAAAAAGCATTATCCGCTATCATTCAAGAAATGAAAGCCATTCGTAAAAAAGTGTTTTTTCTTTGTGTGATTGATACGAATGTGGCAGCAATAAAATTTTATGAAAAATTAGGCTTTCAATATCATAGTAAAACTCGGTTGGAGGTTCCTTTATTTAAGGAAGAATTGAAGGGAATGCATCGGATGGTTATATCACTTATTTAATCTAGGAAATTCATAAATGAGGTATTATTATTTACTTGTCTTATCTATTTTTATTTTTGCTTGTAATAATGAAAACAATCGTTTGCTCGAACCTGTAATAGCGAGGGGTATTGATTCATTACTGTCAAAAAATCAATTTAATGGGATAATTTTGGTTACAAAAGAGGACCAAACTGTTTATCAAAAAGCAATTGGCTTTGCTAATATAACTACTAAAGTACCTCTAAAAATAAACGACCAATTTTTCATTGGTTCTATTAGCAAACAAATTACAGCAGTATTAATTTTAAAAGAAGTAGAAAAGGGTCGGATTAGTCTAGATGACAAAATCAGCGATTATTTACAACAAATAAATCAACCTTGGGCAAAAGAAATAACGATTCATCATTTATTAACCCACACTCATGGTATTACGGATATAAACAAACCTTTAGCTTTTGAAAAAGGAACAAAATTTCAGTATTCTCAATTGGGTTATGGGCTATTAGCCAATATTCTTGAGGTAATCAATGATACATCTTTTGAAAAAATAGCTACAACTTTTTTCATAGAAAATGGATTAGAAAATACATTTCATCCCGAAAATAAAAATTATAAAAATCTAGTAAAAGGTTATGAAGAAATTAATGGTCTGTTGCGATTTTCGGAAAATAGTTTAGTGGAGTATGTTGCTGCGGGTGGTTTTATTTCAACCGTTAAAGACTTAAAAAAATGGAATCAATTACTTCATACTGAGCAACTTGTCTCGAAAGAAACTTTGGCTTTAATGAAAACTAAATACGCTACAAGAAAGCATCCAATTTTTGGAGAAATTGATTATGGCTATGGTTTATTATTTAAAGATGGAGAACAAAATATAGAGATAGGGGCTTTAGGCTATGTACCAGGATTTCCTTCTGCATGCTATTTTTACCCCAAATCAAAAATCAATGTGATTGTTTTAGAGAATACAGCTTTAAATTTAGCTAATTTTAAAAATACATTTGGGGTACATACGGCAATTATGACATTAACAAAAAATTATAAAAATTTATAATAAAACAATAGATAATAGAACACCAACAATATGAAAAGTAACTGGAACAACTCCGAAGCCAAAAAACTAAAAGGCGACCTGTTAAAACTAAGAGTCTACTCCTCTAATATTTTAGGAAGAGACGAGGATTTAGTCATGCACGGCGGCGGCAATACCTCCGTCAAAATCAAAGAGACCAATATTTTTGGGGAAGAAGAAGAAATTTTATATGTCAAAGGAAGCGGATGGAGTTTAGATACCATTAAAGCAGAAGGCTTTGCGCCTGTGAAAATGAGTGCATTAAAAAAATTGGTGGAATTACCTGAATTATCCGATATAGATATGGTCAAATATCAGCGTATGGCGATGACCAATCCCAATGCACCCAATCCATCGGTAGAAACCATTTTGCATGGATTGATTCCTTTCACTTTTGTAGACCATACCCATGCGGATGCGGTGGTCGTTATTACTAATTCTCCTAATGGAAAAAAGCGTATTCAAGAGATTTATGGGGAAAATATGCTGATAATTCCTTACGTAATGCCCGGTTTTATTTTGGCGAAGACCATTTACAATATGACCCGAGATGTGGATTGGGATAGTTTGGATGGGATGATTTTAATGAGTCATGGTGTTTTTACTTTTGACCATGATGCAAAGAAGGCTTATGAGAAGATGATTAAAATCGTAGATACGGCAGAGAAATATCTCAAAAAACAGGGTGCGACGGCTGCCAAAGGAGGCAAAAAAGGAAAAGTGGATGCTTTGCGCTTGGCAACTATTCGCCAACAAGTGTCTAAAGTTTGGGGGTCACCTGTGTTGAGTCGCTTAGATGATTCTGCTGCATCCGTTGCTTTCAGTAATTTATCAGACGTTAAAAAAATCACCAATCGAGGGCCTTTAACACCAGACCATATTATTCGAACCAAACGAACGCCTGTTGTATTCGGAAAAGATGCCAAAAAGGATTTGGATAAATACGCCAAAGAATATATTTCTTATTTTGAAAAATATAATCAAGGTGAAAAATTATTAGACCAAGCGCCAAGATGGGCAGTAGTTCCTAATAATGGAACTTTATCTTTTGGACCAAGTCCAAAGCATATAAATATTATTGAAGACATTACTCGCCATACAAAAAAAGCCATTCATCAGGCAGAACATATGGGTGGTTGGAAAGCCTTACCCAAATCAGATTTATTTGAAGTCGAGTATTGGAGTTTGGAGCAAGCCAAATTATCAAGAGCTGGAAAACCAAAAGCAATGGCTGGTAAGATAGCGATTGTCACAGGGGCAGCGAGTGGCATTGGAAAAGCTTGTGTGGAAAGTTTAGTAGCTCAAGGGGCAGTGGTTGCAGCATTTGATATTGATAAAAAAATTACGAGTTGCTTTCCGCAAAAAGAAGTTTTAGGCGTTCAATGTGATGTGACCAATAGCAAGCAGATGGAAAAAGCAATTGAACAGACCGTAGCCCATTTTGGTGGTATTGATATGCTAATTAGTAATGCAGGAATTTTTCCAAAGTCCGCTAAAATAGCCGATATGGAGGCTAAGAATTGGCAAAAAAGTATGGACATTAACGTCACCAGTCATCAACGGCTTTTGCAATTATGTGTGCCTTATTTGGAATTAGGTTTTGACCCAGCGGTCGTATTCATTGTCTCTAAAAATGTACCTGCACCTGGGCCTGGCGCATCCGCTTACTCTGTTGCCAAAGCAGGTTTAACTCAATTGGGTAGAATAGCTGCAATGGAGTTAGGAGAAAAGGGTATCCGTGTCAATATGATGCATCCTAATGCGGTATTTGATACAGGTATATGGACGAAAGAAGTTTTGGAAAGTAGAGCGAAGCATTATGGCATGACCGTGCAAGAATACAAAACCAATAATAT
>CAYMSC010000651.1:0-3203 GCA_964392805.1 uncultured Saprospiraceae bacterium | reverse complement strand
CTTGCTACGACTTTTCAATAAAAGCAGGCTTGAACAGTATTCCTTATAATCCTCTACACCTCCTAAAGACTTTTTTACTAGAAATAACTTGATTTTCCTCTCTAAAAGGGTACTTTTGCGCCTTCATTCAAAATCAAATAATATGCTAACAGCAATATCACCAATAGACGGAAGGTACGCCGCAAAGACAAAAAGTTTACAAGATTATTTTTCAGAATTTGCTTTGATAAAATATCGTGTTTTTGTGGAAGTGGAATATTTTAAGGCATTGGTCAATATACCATTGCCTCAATTAAAGGCGGTGGATGACCGGCATTTGGCGGCTTTAGATGCCATCGTACAAAATTTTAGTTTGGCGGATGCGGAACAGATTAAAGCGACGGAGCGAGTGACCAATCACGATGTGAAAGCGGTGGAATATTTTATTAAAGACAAATTTGACGAAGTGGGTTTAGCTCCTGTAAAGGAGTTTATTCACTTTGGATTGACTTCGCAGGATATTAATAATACCGCCAATCCTTTGATGGCAAAATTGGCAATCGAAAATGTTTACAAACCAGCCATAGAAGATATTATCAATACCTTATCGGGATTAGCCGCAGACTGGAAGGATATTCCGATGTTGGCAAGAACGCATGGACAACCAGCGTCGCCTACTCGATTAGGTAAAGAAATACTTGTCTTTGTGGAACGTTTAAAAACCCAATTGGCTTTATTGAATCAAGTACCTTTTGAAGCTAAATTTGGGGGGGCTACGGGCAATTATAATGCCCACCATGTCGCCTATCCTCATATTGATTGGCCTACTTTTGGAGATAATTTTGTAGAAAAACATTTGGGGATGCACCGTTCTCAATATACCACGCAAATTGCTCATTATGATAATGAGGCGGCTTTGTACCAAGCGATGAAAAGAATCAATACTATTTTGGTAGATTTGTGTAGGGATATTTGGACGTATATATCTATGGAGTATTTTAAGCAAAAAGTAATAAAAGGGGAAGTAGGTTCTTCCGCTATGCCACATAAGGTCAATCCAATTGATTTTGAAAATGCAGAGGGAAATTTGGGCTTAGCCAATGCTATTTTTGGGCACCTAGCGGATAAATTGCCTATTTCAAGAATGCAAAGAGATTTGACGGATAGCACCGTTTTAAGAAATGTTGGAGTGCCAATGGGACATACGATAATTGCTTTTCAATCCATCAAAAAAGGGCTGGGTAAATTATTATTAAACGAGGTTAAATTTAGAGCAGATTTGGATAATAATTGGATGGTGGTAGCCGAAGCCATCCAAAACGTATTGAGAAGAGAAGGGTATCCAAAACCCTATGAGGCTTTAAAAGAATTGACGAGAGGAAAAGCATCCATCAACCAAGCAGAAATCCATGAATTTATAGATGGTTTGGCAGTGAGTGAAGCAATAAAGAAAGAGTTGAAAGTAATTCGACCAGATAATTATTTAGGCGTATAATCGTGGTGAGTGGTAAATTTACCACTTACAACTCACCACTTACAACTATCCCGCTGCATTGATAGCATCGCCGTTGCTAATTCGTTTTTCTATTAAATAGCTGTTTCTATCAGTAGCCGTTCTAGACATTAATTCCGCTAGGAAACCGCCCATAAATAAGAGGGTTCCAAGCACCATACTAGTCAAAGCAATAAAGAACCAAGGGTTTTCTACGACTAAACCTTGTTGAGTGCCTTGACTCAATCTATATAATTTGACGGCTCCAATATAAAAGGCAGAAAAGAAACCAACAGAAAACATAATGACACCGATAGGACCAAAAAAGTGCATGGGGCGTTTGCCGAACTTACCGACAAACATAATAGAAGCCAAATCCAATAAACCTTTTACGCCTCGATACCAACCATTAAATTTGCCGACCCCATATTTTCTTTCTTGATGCTGAACGACCTTTTCACCGACTTTATTAAAGCCAGCCCATTTAGCAATAACGGGAATATAGCGGTGCATTTCTCCGTAAACTTCAATACTATGTACGACTGCGTTTTTATAGGCTTTTAACCCACAGTTAAAATCATTCAATTTAATGCCACTCACCACCCGAGTAATACCATTAAAAAATTTGGAAGGAATGGTTTTGGAGAGCGGGTCATGTCTTTTCTTTTTCCAACCAGAAACCAAATCATAGCCATCTTCCATAATCATGCGGTGCAATTCGGGTAGCTCATCGGGACTATCTTGTAAATCTGCATCCATCGTAACGACTACATCTCCTTTGGTAACGCCAAAACCAGTATTAAGGGCAGCAGATTTGCCATAATTTCGGCGAAATTTTATTCCTTTAACCGATGGATTAGATTCTACAAGCGATTCAATAACTCGCCAAGAACGATCATTACTACCGTCATCTACAAAGACAATTTCGTAACGAAACTTATTGGCAATCATCACCTTTCTAATCCAAGATTCTAATTCTGGTAAGGATTCTTCTTCGTCATAGACGGGAACAACGATGGAAATATCAAGCATTTAACAGTAGTTCGTGATGTAAAATAGGGTTTTATTGGGTGCTGGATGCTTACTAAAATAACGATAAGTGTCCAGTATCTAGTATTTGCTTAGAAGTATCAAAAAAACTAAGCTTCAAAAGTTGGTTGTCTTCTAACCATTCTAGCAATGAGCGCTGCTAATGCAAAGCCCACAATCAAGGAAGAAACATAGGCAAAAATGACTTGGGATAAATCATAGCTTAACAAATCAATATTATCTCTCATGTGTTGTATGTAATCGTCGCCGATGTAGCCTTCCATTTTATTCATTTCTTCCCCCATATACTTTTTTTGAACATTTAGCATATCGGTGTCCAGAAAATTGAAAAGTATATAATTATACACATGATAGATGGCATTGGCAATCACCCACACTAGAAAAGCAGCTTTGAGCGCAGTTCTAAAGTCGATATAGCCTTCATTGTCTCGTCTTACCTCAATCGCAGCCATATACATACCAATGAGGTATAAGAAAATGGTACTCCAGATAACACTAGGACTGAGCATTAGCTTTTTTTCAATCCAATAGAAAAGAAATAAAAAAATGACAGTGCCTATACCAGCTAAGAGGCCAAACTTTTTGGCGTGATTATTTTCCATGATTAGCTTATTTTAAAATATGCCCCAAAATAACCTAAAAAAAATAACTCTTCCAAAGAACTTATCTTTGAAAGAGTTAC
>CAYMSC010000650.1:0-3212 GCA_964392805.1 uncultured Saprospiraceae bacterium | reverse complement strand
AAGGGAAGCTCACAGACATAGCAGGGCTATGGCGAGTATTTTTAACGCAGTATGAGGTAAAAAAGACAAGCTCAAAGGCGTAGGTTATTATTTGCTAAATCCCTTATACTATTTTCATATACTGAGAAAGCACATTTAAAAACACCTATTTATCCCTTTTGATATAAGGCGATAGGCAATCAACTATTCTATGGCAAAGAGAAAAACTAGAAAAGAAAAAGAAGAAAAAATCAAAAAAGTGAGTAAAATGGTAAAACCAGACCATCTCACTTTGGCACAATGGCAAATCCAACTACGCCGACAATTTGCAGAAAAACAAGAATTTAAGTTAGTCAATAATGGAGGGCATAAATTATATTCTGATTTTACCGTCATCAATCCAGTTTCTGGCAATAGTCATAAAATAGCCCTTCGCCAATTAGAACCCGGTGATAATTATTGTTCTTGCCAAGATTATCGAACCAATACTTTGGGGACTTGCAAGCACATCGAATGGGCCATTCATCATTTAAGAAATGCTTACGGGACTAAAAAATATTTTGCCGCTCCTCCTCCTGAGCGTGCCTATTCTTCTGTGTATGTCCATTATGGCGACCGTCCTTCGGTGCGTATCCGATTTGGTGCAGACCAAAAAGAAGCTTATATGGAATTAGCTAGAGACCATTTTGATGCGACGGGGGTTATCAAAGAAAATGGAATTTTGCGATTTGATTCTTTTTTAAAAA
The DNA here is from genome assembly GCA_964392805.1 of uncultured Saprospiraceae bacterium. Taxonomy (GTDB): domain Bacteria; phylum Bacteroidota; class Bacteroidia; order Chitinophagales; family Saprospiraceae; genus JAFMDF01. Next base: position 2,487 of record CAYMSC010000650.1, on the reverse strand, counting down.
AGGCAAAAGCACTAAATGCTGAATTTAGATGCTATGATGATGTAGTAGCATGGATTTTAAAAGAAAGAGCTAACCTTACTAGAATCGCTAAACTGGAAGATTATGAGCGAGACCCAAATAGTTTAGATGGACTCATTCGTGCCACCTTGTTTTCTTATCAGCGCACAGGTGTATTATTTGCTGCCAAAGCAGGCAGGTCACTCATTGCCGATGAAATGGGATTGGGTAAAACAATCCAAGCAATAGCGACCGCCGAATTACTCAAAAAGGAAATGGGCATTTCCAGAACGCTTATTATTTGTCCAACCTCCCTAAAGTATCAATGGAAAGCAGAAATTGAAAAATTTACGGATAGTACCGTATTAGTATTAGAAGGAAATCCTTTAAAAAGAGAAAAAATTTATAATACTTATCAAAGTTTCTATTTGATAATGACCTATAATATTGTCCGAAGAGATTTGGATAAACTCAATGCCCTTGACGCAGATTTAGTTATCTTAGATGAAGCCCAACGGATTAAAAATTGGGAAACTAAAATTTCTAAAGCCGTCAAAAAATTAACGATGCCCAATTGTATCGTTTTAACTGGGACACCTTTAGAAAACAAGTTGGAAGAACTCTACTCTATTGTTCAGTTTGTAGACCCGTATATTTTAAGTCCACTTTTTGGCTTATTAAATCGGCATCAAATAAAAGACCCTAATGGCAAAGTGACTGGTTATAGAGAGCTTGGTGTTATCAGTAAAATGCTAAAACCTGTCATGATTCGGCGAATCAAGAAGAAAGTCATCAAGCAAATGCCGACTAGGCAGGATAAAGTTTTATTTGTCCCGATGACTAAAATGCAGCATAAAATCCATACGGAGTATCAAGAACAAGTTGCTAAACTGGTCAATAAATGGCAGCGTTTCGGTTACCTAAATGAGAAAGACCGACAAAAATTGATGATTTGTATGAATATGATGCGGATGTCCTGTGATAGTACCTACATCATAGACTTGCAAACTCGACACGATACAAAGGTAGATGAAGTAATGGATATTCTGGAAGAAAAATTAGAAGACCCAAGAGAAAAGGTCGTCATTTTTAGTCAATGGAAAAGGATGACGCATTTGGTAGAATTAGAATTGGAAGAAAAAGGTATTGGTTTTGTCCATTTGAATGGGTCTGTACCTAGTAAAAATAGAGGACAGTTATTAGATGCTTTTCGGGACGATTTAGATTGCCGAGTATTTTTGTCTACCGATGCAGGTGGGGTTGGCTTAAATTTACAAGCTGCTTCTATGGTCATCAATTTAGATATTCCTTGGAATCCTGCCGTTTTAGAACAACGAATTGCCAGAGTTTATCGCTTGGGACAAAAAAATAAAGTGCAAGTTGTTAATCTCGTTTCTATTGGCACTATCGAACATAAAATGTTAGATGTCTTGGCTTTTAAATCTGGTTTAGCCGAAGGTATTTTAGATGATGGAGAAGATAGTATTTTCATGGGAGATTCTAAGTTCAAAAAATTCATGGAATCGGTGGAAGTACTCACTGGTGACCCGGTGTCCAATGAGGATGACGATGAATCAACATCAACCGTTCCTGAAGAAATTCCAGTTGTAGAAAGAGAAGAAATTGAAGAAAAATTACCAGATGATGCGCCAAAACCGCTACCCAAAGAAGATGATTGGAAGGACGAAGGAGAAAAAGAACCAACAGAAGGAGTGGATTATCATCGAGGCCCTCGTCGTAAAAGGATTGGAGAAGTCGCTCCCCCAACGCCTGAACCGATTGCCTCAGAAGTAGGCTCACCCCAAGATTTGGTGCAAATGGGTATGAATTTTTTTAGTGGTTTGACCCAAACATTGGCGGACCCTGCTGCCACTGAAAAATTGGTTAATAGCATCACAGAAACCGATGAAAAAACAGGACAATCTTATATAAAAGTTCCTGTGCAAGGGAAAAAAGTGGTGCAGAATGCTTTTAAGGTGTTGAGTGCATTGTTTCAACAGAAGTAAAATGAAGTAGAGGTATAAAGGAATAAAACCTTAACAAACAATCGTTTGAAATACTAAGCGAATCACTTAATTTTATTACTTTTACTCATCGTGATTTTTTTGAAACACAAAAGGAACAAAGAACACAAAAGAGATGCACAAAAGAAATATTAAAAAACTTTTGTGAAATCCTTTTGTGCTCTTTTGATACCTTTTGTGTTTCAATTTTTTAGGAGAGCCCCCTATCTCTTTACATAATCTGCAAAACGAAAAACATGGATTTCCTCACCGCCTTCCCCTATTTTGGCATTATTGCCTTAATTATCCTCAATTTTTGGCTAGTCCAACGCCGAACCATCCAAGTTGATGAATCTGACCATGAAATTAGTCATTAGTCATTTTAGTAGGGCTCCATATTTTTGATACAATCAACAAATCTTATTCCTATAATTAGGGCGAACGAAAAGTCAAAATCATAATATATAACTCATTGAAAAACTAGCGG
>CAYMSC010000649.1:0-3217 GCA_964392805.1 uncultured Saprospiraceae bacterium | reverse complement strand
AAATCTCCTTTGTTCATTTTGAAAAATTTTTAAATGTGCTTTGAAAAAAAATCGGCGCAAAACTAAGAGGTTCATATTTCAAAACAAAATTTTTTTAGAAAAAAAATGATAAACCCTTTATTTACAACGGTTTTTAACGATTTTGATATCCTGTTAATAAGACAAAGGTAAGGAAAAATATTTAATTAAAACAAAATGTTTTTTATTTTTCTTGATATTTTTTATTTTCACTTTAAATTTAATCACTTTTAGAACTGCTTACTAAACGTCATTTGGCCTTCTTGTTGATTGTAATTCAGTTGATTACATAATTGGGTTTTGCAGTTGTTTGAAATAGAAATATATTAAATATTTTATATATTTATTTTTGACTGGTAATTAATATTTTATAAAAAATAAATAACATATCAATTTGTTTAGAACTGTTTTAAAAAAAAAAGTTATCCACATTTTTAGATTTTGCTCTTTTTTTTAATTTAATAATGTCGTTTATTCCCTCAACGATAGGTCTTCTGTCTTTTACTAAATAAATATTCCTATTTTTAATTTGCTTTTTAGGTGAGAACTAAGCAACCTATTTTATTTATGCTTGTCTTTTTTAATAGTGAATATTATTTTTGAAATCAAGCTCTTAATCAAACCATTTCTATATTATGCGTTTTTCTATATTAGTAGTTTTTCTGACTCTTTTTTTTAACCAAGATAGCTTTGCACAATGTAAAGATTGCTTTGAAACACCATTTTTAGGGGTTTACTCTAATGGCATTTCTAAGCATAAATCGAGACAACTCCAATTTGACAATAGCGAAGGGAGTTATGTCACAGGTATTATCGGGAACACAGCTGCTGAAAGAGCTGGGTTACAAGCCTTTGATTATATCTATGGTATTAATGGTTACCGAACCAACCACGACCGTTCGCTCACGTCTATTTTGAAAAAATTTGACCCAGGGGACGAAGTTGAGGTACATTTTTACAGAAATGGTGAAAAACAGCAGGTGATAACTAGATTGGGGGCCCGCTCTGATGCAGAATATAATAAGCGGAATAAAAGAGAAGACCCTTTTCTCGGGGTTGAGCAGCGTCATAGAGATGCTGACGAAGACTTTTTTGGGGTCAAGGTAAGGGTTGTAAATCAGTCTACAGCAAAGGCAATTGGCTTAGAAAGTGGAGATGTTATTACGCATATTAATAACTTTCCCATTATTGATTGGACTGATTTAGGAACCGCAATTGATATGTCGACTGTTGGCAATCAAATGACCATAGCTTATATTAGAGATGGTCGAAAATTCACTGGCTCAGGTATCATACAATCCTATGCAGAGACAAAAGATAATGATTATGGCGATAGTCAAAACTATACTATTGATAATCATACTAATAATAGACAATTAACTAAAGTAGAGGTCTGGACGAATAATAAAGAGAACTATGATGGTACAAATAGTAGGAATTTAGATGGTATAGCTGTGGTTTTGGAAGATATTTCAACTACAGCTATCAGACATTTAAATGATAATCATCGAGTAAGGTTACCCAAAAATAATGACTTATCGGTTAATGGCCTTACTGTGACACCCAATGAGAATATGGGATATTTTGATTTGACTTTTTCTCTACCTTCCAAAGGGGCAACGCTTGTTGAGCTTTTTAATGCGGACGGTCGTTCTATCTATAATTATGATTTAGGAAATTTTGGAGGTGATTTTGAAGATAGGGTAGACCTTGCTCAAAATGGTACAGGTACTTATTATTTAAAGATTATACAAGGAAATAAAGGGATGACCAAAGCGGTGGTTTTGAGTAGAAATTGATTGACAGTTCGCAGTAAGCAGTTTGCAGTAGGCAGTATGTCTGTATAGAAAAGGGGCAACAAATCTTTTAGCTGGAAGCAGAAGACGATTGTTTTTTAGCCAGTTATATCCTTACGTAAGGTTTTTTCTCATTAGTTCAATTGCCTTAGACTAAAGGCATTTGGTTGAAGGTATTTTGAATAAATATCGAGGGTTTATAGTTAAAGTTCGCTTTGCTATAAGCCTTTTCTTAATTGTATAAGTGCCATTGATTCCCTATTTTAGCAAAATTATTTTGAACCACATCACCACATAATTTATGATAAGTAGAGAACAATCAAGAGAAATATTAGCTTCCTATACAGAAGGAGCTTCCCTTTTACGTCATGCTCGAACGGTCGAATTGGTTATGGAGGCATTGGGAAAACATTTAGGAGAAGATGCCGATAAATTTGCCGTAACAGGTTTATTGCACGATGCAGATTATGAAAAATATCCCGAAGAACACCCCAATATCATTGTAAAGCAATTAAATGAAATGGGGGAAACGGAGATTGCTCATGCGATAGCTGGTCATTATACAAAATGGAATGTACCTCGAAATTCTATTTTAGATAAAGCGATTGTAGCAGCAGATGAATTGACAGGATTTATAGTTGCTGCTGCTTTGATTCGACCGACAAAAATAGAGGGCATGAAGATTAAATCGGTTAAAAAGAAGTTTAAGAACCCAAAATTTGCCGCAAAAGTAGATAGAGAGGAGTGTCGGAAAGGGGCGGAAATGCTGGGTTGGGAAATTGGGGAGTTGATGGGTTTTATTATTAATGTATTAGCTGAAAATAAAGAAGAATTACTACTTGCAGCAGATTCGCCACCTTTGTCTTAATGCTCACCGGTACTTGAAAGATAAATTAATTGTTAAAAAATTAACAAATAACTTGACATTAATAAAAAAAAGACTCACCTTTGAATTGTTAAAAAATTAACAGTAATAATTTAACTATAAATTTATGAGCATTTTTAACCTTTCCAATTTGAGTAGAAGAGAGCGCCAAATAATGGATTTATTTTTTGAAAAGGGTGCAATGACTGCTAATCAAATTAGAGAATTGTTGCCTGACAACCTAAGTAATGCTACCGTTAGAACTTTATTGCGAATTCTAGAAGATAAAGGGCAATTATCGCATGATAAAAAAGGACGGCAGTTTGTCTATTTTACTTTGGTTCGTCAAGGAGAGGCCAAACAAAGTGCTTTTAAAGATTTATTGAAGACTTTTTTTAAAGGCTCCCTAACTGATGCTGTTGCTACTTTTATCAACGACCCTGATACGGAAATGACGGACGAAGAACTAAATGAATTAGAGGACTTGGTCAAACAAGCTAAGAAGAAATAATTGTTTATTTAATGATGAACGATGAAC
>CAYMSC010000648.1:0-3233 GCA_964392805.1 uncultured Saprospiraceae bacterium | reverse complement strand
ATAAAAATAATAGATTGTCCAAAAGGTTTAGAGAAAAGGAAATTCAAGTCAAATTATCCCCTTATCAATCTGTTTCAAAAAATATAATAGTAGTTGAGTTTAGTACACCAAAAACAAAAGTTCAATTATGACAAATCAACCTAATTTAGAAGCATTACACGATATAGCAATGGAATTTGCAGAAGAAGCAAATTTTGCACACAAACGAGGAGAAGCGCAAACAGCAAAACTGTTTTATCAAAAGGCATTTAACCTAGAGAAAACCTATGCTTTGTCTTTTCCGATGAAACCTGCCTATCTATTATCTAGAGCGGTATTCCTTAGAAGTGCCGCTTATTTAGCGTTGAATAGCGGATACTTAAAGGAAGCTGCCAATCTTGCAAAACTAGGATTAGACAAAACACCTCACCCAGATTTTATCGATGAATTTGAAGAAATTATCAAACAAACTAAATCACCCAAAAAGCAAACTAAAAAAGAAATTACCATTCAAGGAATTCTAACTTTTGCAGACCTCGCCAATAAACAGATTAAAATCAAAGATTTGGATAGTGAAGAATTATATACCATCTATGTTACCAATACCTCGCTAGAAGAATTAGTGATGTCTTTTTGGGCAAAAGCGGTGTATATTAAAGGAATTGCGGATAAAAAAGGGGTTATTCAGTTGGCTGAAATTAGGCGGGCTGCTTGATTGGGGCATCGTTTAGTAGAACAAGAAATTCAATTATGATGCTTAAAAGTAAAACTGAACAACTAAAATCTATTTTCAATTCAATTCGACCTTCTCTTTCTGTAGAAGAAATGAAAAAGGAACAAGATTACCAACCTATAAAAAAGAAGGCATTTTATAAAAAAGCAGCTAAGTTAAAAATAGAAGAACCATTAGATGAATTCTTATCAATGTTAGATTGATGGAATATATTTTAGATACCAATAATTAAGTCGTTTTTTAATCTGCCCTCCTTCTAGCGTCGGATGCTAGTTCTTATATGACGGGGAGTACGATTGTGAATGATGGTGGGTTGTTGCATGCGCCTTTGTTTGGGTGACTTTTAAATCAAACGACAACTTTTATAGCTTTTATTTCAAGAACATGAATCTGTTGCGGATTGCCTTGAATTTTTTATAGTATGTTTTATTAATTTTCGTATTAATTTGTTTTGAACTAAAAAGGCATTTTTTGAGTTTATATTGTTAAATTCAAACTAATGAAAGAATATACTAGAAACCATTTTGTTCCAAAAAGTTATTTGAAAGGGTTTTCTAAGAATAAATCTCATATACATCGCATGAAGACTAATTTAAATTCGAATTATGAAAATACTTATAAACTTAATGCTGGCTTGAAGAGTGTTGGATTTAAGAATTTTTTGACGGTTATTAATAATCCGATATTATTTGAACTTTTGAAATAGATAATGACGATAAATTTATCGAAAAAAATTGTTTTAAATATTTAGAAAATAATATTGGTTCAATTATTAATGCAATTGTAACTGCTAAAGCTAATGTTTCCCAAATTTTAGATTTAATTGATTTCATGTATATTTCCATAATAAGAAATCCAAAGCATGTTAATCGAATGAATGAAAGAATTAATAAAGAAACATTGGATAATTACTTAAAAAAAGAGAAGCAAATTATTTCAGAATTGTTATTAGTTTCCCAATCAAAATGTACTTATCATGATGTGAAAAATTGTCTTGAAAGCAAGTTTAAAGAAAATAAGGAACGCGATAAAAATAAATTCAGATTCTGTCAAAATAATTAAGATAACTAAACGGTTCATTTTAAGTGACTTATCTTAATTTTTTGACTCAAGAGAATCTGAATTTATTTTTATCTTACTACTAAGGATACCATTGGGCAATTTATAATGCATTTGTAGCTACTTTATTATTATTTCGATATTCTAACATTTGGTCGTAATCTATTTAGGGAAAATATTAAAAGAGAAATTATTGTCACAAAGCAATTTGGGAGTGAGGAATTTTTTACATCAAATTTTCCTTCTTACACTCATTTATCGGGTTTTGGTTTCAATCAAGAATATTTATTAAATGCTTCCTTTTTATTCCCATTATCTAGTCAATTTTATTTAAGTATTATAGGCCCACTAGTAAAAGGTTCTAGAAATAAAATAAGTTATAGAGGAGTAAATAATCAAGTCGTTGAATATTTAAATTACTTAACTTTCAAAGGGGCAAATGGTGAATTATTTTCAAGTAATTTAGAACAGTTAAAAAGATATGAATGTACTAAATATGTAGAAAAAATGGAAAAAGAGTACATGAAAAATAATACTATGATGTCATTAGATGAATGGTCTAACGAAGTTAATATAGTTTATTGAATAGTTAAAACAATCAAACTGTCTAAAGTCTAAAAAACGGTTATCGTTAAAAATATATAATACCTTAATTAATTAGGTTCAATTCTTTTTTATTTCAACTTCAATTTTCGCTTAATAAAATCACCTCCACGTTTATTATGAAGAATAGTTAAAATCTCCACATCTTTATCTGCTTCGATAATTTGATAATAGACCACAAAAGGAGATTTTTTAATAAATGCCCGTCTGAAATGAAGGATTTTCTTTGAATATACATGAGGATTGGCTTCCAAAAGAGCAAGCACTTTATCCAATTTTGCAAAGAAAGCCAAGCCACTTTTAGGTTTCTTACTATCATAATCATCCATTATATCATTCAAGTCCTCCTGTGCTTCCCAAGAAAAAAATACCTTATACATCTTCCTTATATTTATTCAGTACTTTTTTTCTCATATCATCTGCACTTATCCGAGTATCTTTTTTTACAGCTTTTGCTCGTTTCAATAAAAAATCCTCTAGAATAGTTTCATCATCTTCAATACTATATTTCTCTGCTAAAAAATTAACAAAATCAAGCACTTGCAACTGTACCTCCTTTGGCAATATAGCTACTTTCTGTTGAACTAAATCTATTGTATTCATAAATCAAATTTTACTTAAAACTACAATAATTTTCGGATTATTGTTCGAGAAATTTACATAAAAATTAATTGCATACTATCGTTTCCTATGCTTCATTCCTTTAGCTAAAATCAAAATAGTATCTGAATAATTTCATTAATTAGGTTTTAAAACCTAAATTTACATCAAAATTAGTTTACCTAAATTTTAATATAAAACCAAAACACACCTAATAAATGAATTTCGAATACACAAAAAAATCACTAGACCTCCAAGA
>CAYMSC010000647.1:1607-3241 GCA_964392805.1 uncultured Saprospiraceae bacterium | reverse complement strand
TATTTATTTATATATTAAATTTAATTGTTATTTTGGCATTCTTTTTGCAAAGTTTAAATTAGCTCCTCCTACTTCCTTCCCTCTTTTTCCTCCCACATAATATTCCCTCCTTTCAGATAATTATCTGAACCATCAAGATAAAAATAAAACTATTAAACAATGAACAACACTGACACAGTTTGGCTGCTATTCCTATGCGCCTTCTTTCTTTCTACCAACCTAATAAGTCAAAATACTGCTGAATGGCAGTTGCCTCACACTCAATTAAATACGACCCATTTTAATATAGAAAATTCTCAACCAAATCCGACCCACTTTGGGAATATGATAGGAACTGCTGGTGGAAAAGAAATTGGCAATTATTTTAATCCACAATTTGATGCAACGGGGGTGATTAATAGTTTTAGAAGTTTTCACTTGATGGAAGCGGATTTTGGAGATGCTTTTTTTCCAAAAGAAAAAGAATTAAGTACCATCTCTTGTGATTGTGGTGATGTTTTATATAGTTGTGAAGAGGATAAAAAATGTGAAGACGAATACATTCCTTATAATACTTATGGTTTCAGAGGTTATAAGGCGCATTACTGTGATTGGACCAATGACCCACGATTTGGTATCAAAGAAATATACGCAGCTTTAGAAGCTCAAATTCCTATTAAGGCAGCTTATTGTAATTCAAGTATAAATGGCGAGTGCATAGATGAAACACCTAATCCTTGTATGCCTCAAGATGGTCGAGAACAAATTGGAAGCAGAAAATTTCCTGATAAATGGTATACTGCTGACGAATGGGGAGGTCATCAAGATAGTATTCAAAAACACGCAAGAAATTATGTCTATCATTTTGCGGCTACTTTCTGTCCAACAGATTATCAAAAAGACTGTGTCGTAAAAGTTTTAGAATTAGGAAATGAACCTTGGGGCTTAGAAACACCAGGAAAACTAGGCTATCATGCTATTTTAAAAGGAGCCGTTCAAGCCTTAAAAGAATTATATGGCACGGATAAAAACAACTGGCGGATGAAATTATCTACGGCGGCATTTGATGCTCGTTTTGCTTGTGATAATGCCCCCATGCAGTATGTCGATGACATGATTCCCAATGATCCAGAAATTACAAAATATATAGATTACTTGAACGTGCATAATTATCCATTCACGAATGCTCCTTGTGGGGTACCCGTTGATAATTTGACTTTAAATTATACGCCAGAAAGTCCAGATGGTGGTTTCTTATCTTTTAAAAATATGGCGGTATGGAAGCAAAAAAATGGAATGGAACATGCCAGAATTAATATGACAGAATTTGGCTGGAACAGCAGTCAAGAAGATTGTAATTCGGGCGTAGGTGAAGCCAATCAGGCGGCTTATCATATGAGGGCATATTTGCTTGCGGCTAGATATGGGATTCATAAAGGTTTTTCTTATTGCTTGATAGACCAACCAAAATATCAATGGAATGGTTCGGTATATAGTCCTGAAAGTCCTTTGTATTGTTCAACAGGTTTGATTGCTAGAGATGGTAAGAAAAAAGCTTCTTTTTATGCTACTGAAACTTTTGTAAAAAAATTAGGACAAAAACATTTTTTAAAAGCTATTGAAGAAAAGTATGATAGCGCAGATGGCATTTTTGC
>CAYMSC010000647.1:0-1507 GCA_964392805.1 uncultured Saprospiraceae bacterium | reverse complement strand
CGTTTCATTGGAGACCAAATAGTGAACCAAGCAGGTGTCGAAAATCACCAAATAAACGTAGATTTATCAGGCTTACCTATTGTTATTCCTATCAATCCAACCAATACGGGGTATGATAAAACAGGAAATTTATTGGGCGGTGAATTAGTGGACTTTATTAGTGCGAATGATTTAGAAGCTAGCCAAATTGTTGAAGGAACAGATGCAACGATTAATCCTGTTGAAATCGCTAGTTTTAATTGTGGAGATATTACTATTACTTATGGAAACGGCAGTATTAAGATGGAAGGAATGGAGGGTATCAACTATCCTAGATTTGAAATTATAGACATTACCAATAATCAATATACTAGTGTTTTTAATTGTCAGGGAAATGATTGTGGTTCGGTTCAGATGGTTAACAATTTACCTACGGGTAGCTATTTAGTCAAAGTATTTAATCCTGATTGGGGGCTGAATTGTGAAATTGCCTACGGTACGCCCATCCAATTAAATGCAAATACATCCGACAGTAATTGTGGTAGTTTTGGAAGCGATAGTGATGGCGATGGCATTTGTGATGTGGAGGATTGTTCGCCTTTCGACCCTTCTTTTCCGAAATCAGTAGGAATTGCTTGTGATGATGGAGATAACACTACTTTTGATGATAGCATCTTGGAAGGGGGATGTGATTGTGCAGGGACTAAAGGGGAACAAATAAGTTGTGGAGAAGTCATCATCACCTATGGAAACGGAACAATTAGGATGGAGGGCGAGCCAGATAAACGTTACCTGTTTTCGGTACAAAATGTAGGTCTAGGATGGTCAGAAGTATTTAGTTGTTGGAATAATTGTCAATCTACTCAAGTTGTAAATGACTTACCTACTGGAAAATATAGCATAAAGGTTTATGGCATAGACAATACTTGCAGTCAAATTATAAAACTAGAAGGTAAGGAGGAAATGACTGCTTCTGAAAGAGGTATTTTAACACTTGCAGCTTACCTTGATGCAGGAGCAGTTCAACTAGAATGGATAGCTGGTCAGTTGGAGCAAACCAATCATTTTGTCATTGAGAAATCAATAGATAGGATTCATTTTGAATCCATACAAACAGTCAATAAACTTGGCTTCAATGATTTTTATAAAGAAAAGGATAATGCCCCAGAATATGGAGACAATTTTTATCGAATTAAACAAATATTTGAGGATGGCAATTATCGTTATTCTGCTATTTCCCAAGAACAATTTTTATTAGCAGAAAAGGAGGTCACCTTATTTCCCAATCCCGTCAAAGAAACTTTATGGTTGAACCTTGGTCCTACTACCAATTTTAATGGTTCTGTTACTATTTTTAATTCCCTAGGGCAACCAATGCTTACTGACTTCCTAGAAACTGAGCAAAAACAAGTAAGCTTTGACGTAGCAACTTACAAAAATGGCATTTACTATTTGGTGATGATGGAAGATGGCAAAAAATTATTGACCAAGCGGTTTGTATTGGAGCGTTGGTATTAATAATTTACTG
>CAYMSC010000646.1:0-3242 GCA_964392805.1 uncultured Saprospiraceae bacterium | reverse complement strand
AGTATAACAAGTCTATTAACAAAAATCATGGCACCACCCACCGTCCTTTCCAAACTTCCCCATCAAATTCAAACACAGTCCTCCGATGCCCCGACCGCTGCAAATGCAACCACTCCAACCGATTAATTTCGCAAGTAACGACCGCAAAATTAGCATAGGCATATTCCGTGTCGATTAAGTCAATTTCGGAAGCTTTCCAAAGACTGGGTAAATCATCAGTTGCATAGGGTAGGGGAGTGCTAGGGGCTCGCTGCGTTCCGTAAGGTTTGCGACCATAAGCGGGCAGTGATTGCCATTTTTCCATAGTTAATTCATTTTGGTGATGAATAGTAGCCACACCATATGCCCGTAATTGAATATTTTTTTTAGGATGGTAAAAAAGCCAACTTAAGGTAGGATATTGGCGGAGTTGCTGAATTTTTTCACTTCGAACGTCTGTATAAAAATAGAGTCGTCGTTTGGTGGCGTCTGTTTTTCTTAAAACAACCGTTCTAATTTCTGCTAATTGTTGATTGGTGGTAGCAATAGTCGCCAAATGTAAGGGGTCTTTCTTTTGATTGGCCCCTCTGATTAGTAAGTGCCAAGTTTGTTGTAGAATTTCTTCAAGTGTAGGTGTGGTATTCATAAGAAGGTCAACAGCATTAAGAGTGTATTGTTGCTTCATAAGTCCCGTTTTCAAGAATGAACAAACGCTGTTTGTGAACCGCTTGCGAATGGGGAGCTAAGCACAAAATAGACGACCCCAACTTTTAGCGTTTATTTATCTTTCGTTTCTAATTCTCTTTGATACTTTAGATTAGAACAGAGAAGCGAGATAAATCCATGGAAAACGACAAAATTTCGTTATCTAAAAATGTATTTCATCTCTGTTCTCGCTTCTCTACGCTCTGTCCTGCTAACTGGCTAATTATTTTTTTTGCCTAAAACTGCTTAAGTAGTAAGATAAAAATAAATGCAGATTCTTTAAAGTCGAACGATTAGCTAAAACACTTAAAATGAATCGTTTATTTAACTAATCGTCCGACGAGAATCTCCATTTATTTTTATCGCGTTCCTAAGCGACAATTTTAGTTTCCAAATATTTATCCAAAAGAAACCTAGGATTGTTATTCAACTTTGTAAATAATTCAAGGAGCGGTTTTTGGTAACCATCTGCAATATCATGTAAACTTTTTTGAGCAGGGTTCTCATTAAATTCTTCTTTTCTTTTTCTCAAAAAATCCATTAATTTATAGCAAGTAGTTATTTGGCCTGAGATAATCAAAGCATCAATCATTCCTTCAGACTTAAGCTTTTCTCCAAACCAAAGAGTAGTGGGCATTCTTGCCGCTTGTTTAATAATTTTTTGGCATTCTTCGGATAATTCGATATTGTAATGTTTTTTAACTTTTTTGTGGTCTATTAAACTATAAATGAAATTTCCAATAATTCGGCTTTTCCAATCTGGACTTTTGTAAAGTATATCATATTGCATTCTTCGGATTCTTCTCATAAAAATATCCGTCATTAATTTGAGACTGGAAGTGACCCTTAATACAATTAAGTTTCTTAAAATAGGAAGTGGAGTATTGTGAATGATATCAAGGTTTAAAAAATGACTCTTTGATTCTCTTTGGAATAATTTGTTACTAGTATGCGTAACCACCTCCACTAATTGATTAATGAGGTAATAGGCAATACCACTAAATAAACCTACTATTAAGGTACCTACCATCGTCGCCATCCAACTAACACTCGATTGAGAATAAACAAACCATAAGGAACTAAAGAAAACTATAGAATTAAAAAAGAAAAGCACTAACAATAATTGCTTTACTCTTTTTATGGTAAAAATAGAAGAGTTTCTTTTTTGTTCAGGTTGCTCAAATGGTTGAATTGCACCACTATCTACATCGGATACAATCAGCGTATCTATTAATTGAGTTTTTTGTTCTTTTTCTAATCGCTTAATAATAAGCTCTAAAGGTTCTATACCCTGATTGTCTAAAATACCTCCATCCATTAAGGAAACGGTCTCTACTTGATTTCCATCTTTGTCTCGAGTTTTGCTCCATGCTTTAGCCAATTTACCATCTTTGGATTGAATGAAGTCTCCAGGAAAACTGATGGGTTCAAATCCACCAGGAAAACAACTGGAAGCGGCCACAATATCCCCTAATTTAATTTCCTCGGTATCTTCATAGGGAAGGTGAATATAATTATTGCCAAATTTACCTTCATTTTTGAATCTAAATGCTAAACCATGTTGGAATTCGGTAGCATTGAATGAAAATATAGGAAATGATGCTTGGTGCTTGGTATTGTGAAAACAATTTAAGGAAGCTTTGTCAAAAAGATAGTTGCTATAAATTTCTGCAAAAGCATTAATCAGGTTATGTGATTTGAGTTCATTATCCCATCCTTTATGGTTGTTCAATTTGTCAAATACCATATCTAATAGTTTATCTTCCTGAAAAACTTGATATAATTTATGGAAACAAGCATCAAACCCATTTCCACATGATTTATAATATAGCCACATAACACCAGTAAAGGTCCCCCCAGATATGGTTGAAATCATTCGTACATTATCCAACAATGATTTATCTTTATCATTTGGATTCGGTAAATAGTCTAAAAGGGACAGCATGCCTAAATGAAAGGCAGTAGCTCGGTAGCCTCCACCTGAAAGGGCAATGGCAATCTTAGAGAAAGGATTAGTTGTCATTAGAAATTTTATTATTCTTGGAAGTTTTAGAGTCTGCAAAAATTATTTTCAGAGCTAATTTAGTGCGTCTTAGGTATGTATTTCTTTTGAAGATGGATGTTCGATACGGTAGGCTATTTTCCAACCATCAGCTGTTTTTCTCCACAAATCATGATACCAAGCTATCATAAATATAGGTATGGAAGTTTGATCTTGATTAGGTGTGTAGGCAGTAAACATTGTTCGAGTAATAGCTTTCTCTTTAGTTATTTTATCTACTATAGGAATGGCTTGTAATATCTTAAATTTTGCGCCCTTTCTTTGTGCTAGTACTTTTTCGAAGCCATCTAATAATACTTCCTCCCCTTTAAGTTTGAGTAGAAACGTTCCACTTTTAGTAAATATATCTAATACACCATCTTTAGTAAACATTTCTAGATAGGTATGAATATCATCTTGGTCAGCATAAGCACCATAATGTGCAATAGTGTTAACTATTTCAATATAGTCAGGAGACCTAAATCTTTTTTTTGGCATGAGGTTTTATTGATAATTT
>CAYMSC010000645.1:0-3243 GCA_964392805.1 uncultured Saprospiraceae bacterium | reverse complement strand
AGGTCGGCTTATTCGCCTTATTTATTGTGCTACCCATCTTTAGTCCCTACGGGACCTGGGGACAAATCCCGATTGCACCCATTGTATTGAAAGTCTTTTATATTTACAAGCGAACAACTTGCTTCATAATAGTCCTTCTACCACCACTTTACATTACCACAAAATAAATACCTGCGGTTGAATTTGAGACTTGGAGTTTCTGGAAGCTCTTAGCTATTCCCAATATGCATTATTTATTGCCAGAGCTATATATGCGATTTACTGTTGATAATCTTCTCTTGGTGGATTAAAAACATCAATGATGCGACAATCCGTTATAGCTCTTCCCGAATGTGGTTTATTACCAGCAATAACGATTACATCTCCTGCTTTACAAACTTTAGTTTCTCCGTCAATCGTCATTTCAAATTCGCCCTCGATAATATTTGTAATTTGCTCATGTGGATGATGATGTAATGGCAAGAGAGAACCTGCTTTTACCGTGACGTGCATGATGGACAATTGATTCGTGTGAATACCTTTTGCAGTAATGCCTTTGATAATTTCGAAAGCTGGTAAATCTTTGGTGGTAATAAACATAGGAAGATTTTTTATTCGCAAGATAAGACTTCTTTATAAATTGTTAATTTCACAGATTCATGTTAATTGGTACAAAACTAAAATAATGCAAAATGGATACAACCGCCTTTTCTATTTATGCTTTCGGTATCTATGAAATAATTGCGGGGATTGGCTTTTTATCTTTTCCAAATTTAATATTGTCCTTCTTAAATATGGAAAAAACGATAGAACCTTGGATAAGGGTTGTCGGAATTTTAGGAATATTAATTGGTTATTATCATTTCAAAATTGGACAATTAACAATTAGTGCTTTATACTATTCTACCATTTATGTGAGAATAGGATTTATATTTTCGCTGGTCTTATTAGCTCTAACTAAACAGGCACCAAAAAAAATAATTTTATTTGGAGTCGCTAGTATTTTATCCACTATTTGGACCTATTGGACTTTACTTTAAAATCGTTTCCAAATTAATATAATGGAAGGAATTAAACAATTAACACATGCAGAATCAATTAACGAGTCTAAAACATTCCCAGTTGTTGTTGTCTGCGAAAATTTCCTCAGTCCAGAAAATGTAGGCATGACCTTTCGCATATGTGATGCAATGGGTATCCAACACTTATATTTGGGTGGCAGCACCCCTACTTTACCCAATCGAAAAGTAGTCAAAGCAGCAAGGTCTGCACATAAAAAAGTACCTTTTAGCCATCAGTTGGATGTAGCTGGATTATTAAAACAATTAAAACAGAATGGTTATACTTTAATTGGCTTAGAAATCACCAATCAGAGTAAAGATATTCGTACTTTTGATTTCACAACTTTAGACAAAATTGCTTTTGTAGCAGGCGCAGAACGATATGGGATTTCCGAAGCGACGCTAAATACATTGGATACAACGGTTCATATTCCAATGTACGGAGCAGGTTCTTCCATGAATGTGGTGACGGCGTTGTCTATTGGGTTGTATGAAATTACGAAGCAGATGGGATAAAGTTATCCCTACTTTTAGATTTTAAATTTGTAATTTTAAATTTTAGATTTCTTAAATGACTTTTCCACAAATCATAGCAGATTTAAAGAAAAAGGAGTACAAACCTGTTTACTTCTTGCATGGCAATGAATCCTACTTCATTGATGCCATAGCCGATTTTATTGAAAAAAAAGTATTGTCTGACGGAGAGAAGTCTTTTAATCAAACCATTCTCTATGGTAAAGAAACAGAATTTAAGCAGGTCGTAGATACCGCTCGGCGCTATCCAATGATGGCGCCGTATCAAGTGGTCATATTAAAAGAGGCGCAGGAAATGCGGACGCTTAAACAGTTGGTGACCTATGTAGAAAAACCTGCGGAAACGACCATTTTAGTTATTTGCCATAAGCATAAAAAATTTGATAGTCGAACTAAATTAGGGAAGATATTAAAAAAGAATGCCGTCCTGTTTGAGGCTAAAAAACTATATGATAATCAGTTACCAGATTGGATTCATAATTATCTAAAAACAAAAGGGTTTACAATTAAGCCCAATGCGACCGCTTTAATAGCAGAATATTTAGGGACCAATTTATCAAAAGTTGCCAATGAATTGGATAAACTCGCCATTAATTTGCCAAAAGGCACAGACATTACCCAACAGCATATTCAAAATAATATTGGCATTAGCAAAGACTATAATGTTTTTGAATTACAAAAAGCACTAGGTCAAAAACAAGTCACTAAAGTTAATCGCATCATCCAATATTTTGGGGCCAACCCAAAGAAAAATCCAATGGTGATGATGGTCGGTTCGCTCTATAATTATTTCAGCAAAATCTATATGCTCCATTTTCTGCGGCATGCAGGCGACCCAGATATTTTAAGTGCCTTAAAATTAAGGTCTAGCTTTTTTCTTAGAGAATACAAAGCTGCCGCTCGTAAATATTCCAAACCACAAACAGAACAGGTATTAGCTATTTTAAAGGAATATGATTTGAAATCGAAAGGCGTGGATAATAATACGATGAGTAATCCAGATAGTGAGTTGTTGAAGGAGATGGTTTATCGGATATTGAACGCTTAACAACAAAAATACCATTTCTATTTTATCAAAAAAATTGTATTTTTGAATAAAAGCAATAACCATGACCGTAGAAAAATTGCAATTACAACTTATCCAATACATCCTTAAAATCAACAATTTAGGTATTCTGAAAACCTTTATTAAGATTGCTAAAAGTTTTTCTGGCAAAGAAAATTTACCAGAAGAGGAAGATGATTATATCCATCCTAAAGGTATCCCCTTTGAGGTCTGGAATAAACAATTTGGAGATGAGGAGAAATTGGATATTTTTGATGAAGAAAACGGGATGACTTTAAGAGCATTTAGGAAAATGATTTGGGACGCAGAACAATCCGAAGAATTACCGATAGAACAACTTTATAAACATCTAAACAAACGCATTGATGACCTCCAATCGAAAAACCCTATAACAAGTCTAGGTTTTATGATGACATCAATGATATAATAGATTTTATTAGCGAAACTTCTACACAAAATGCCATCCAATTCGCACAAGGAATCCAACCTATTATTGATAAAATCATTAAACATCCAGAAGCTAATTCCTTAGTCAAACAGATACCAACCATAGGGCGAACGAAAAGTCAAAATCGTAATGTATAACTCATTGAAAAACTGACG
>CAYMSC010000644.1:0-3250 GCA_964392805.1 uncultured Saprospiraceae bacterium | reverse complement strand
TGAACACCAGAATAATATTTCAAAACATTCTATCTATTAAAAATTTTATTGATTTATTTTACAGAGTAAATATAGTAAAAAAATACTAATTTAATCTTAATGGAATAAATATTCTATTAAAAAAGTAGTTGAGTTGTAAAATATTGTATTTGGATTGACAATGAGAGGGTTGTATTTTTGCGGCTATGGCACATAAATCATTAACAAAAGCAATTTCAAGGGAATTAGCAAAAGGCAATATTTGCTATATCAATAGGCAGTCTTTAAAAATCACGGCAATTCCAGATTTGGAGGCGGGGGCAGAAAATACGCCTGAAAGACAAGCGCAATTTGAAGCTTTAGAAAATAAAATTAGGAAATATTATAAAGTTCCTCGAATGACTGCTTACGAAGAGGTTCATGTGATGAAAGATTTTATCAATGAAGAATTGAGTGCTTCTATTAAAAAAGAATTAAAGAATGCCTTGAAACGAGAAAATCCAGTTCGTAACTACATGCGAGTTATTGAGCATGATGAAGTTTTAGAACAATACTGGTTGAATTTTAAAGCTAAGTGGTATCAGGAATGGGTTCGGGGATATTTGTTGGATATTTATAAATATTAAGGCATCATTTTTTTGTATTCACAACACAAAGCAATAATTAATTCTCTACCGTACACTTTTTGAAAACACCGCCTTTGGTGTGTTTTAATCAGGTCATTCTTTACTAAAAAAGGCTTTAGCGTTTTTAACAAAATCAGCTTTATTTCCCTAAATAACAAGTAACAACCTGAATCAATAGAGACCCCTATAAAAGTTGTAACTTTGCGCACTAAAATTAATCCTTTAATGACGCAAGACATCGCCACCGAATCAGCTCCTTTTATTTCCTTCCAACAGGAAACTGACAGCTATACCCTACCTGAGAAGTTTACTTTTCCATTCTACTATGAGCCTCACCCATTGTGTCTATTGGCGGTAAAAGAGTTACAGCATCATTTGAAGACACAAACTGATTGGGAACATAATTTTGGAATAGACCCTACCAAAAAAGGCTTAGTCATCGGAAAAATGTTTGGGGTTTTAGTGGTGCAAAATCAAGCTGGAGAATTGGGTTATTTAGCAGCTTTTTCGGGCAAATTAGCCAATGGAAACCACCACAAAAATTTTGTTCCTCCAGTTTTCGATATGCTCACAGATGGTAGTTTTTTTAGAGTTGGAGAATTGCTTGTCAATGATATGACAACAGCACTTCAAGTTTTAGAAAGCAATCAGGAGTACCAAGCTTTTAAGGCTATTTATGAGGCTGATAAAAAATTAGCGGTCCGTAAATTAGCGGAAGCTAAAACAACATATAAAGCAGATAAAAAGGCTAGAAAAGAACAACGAAAAATAGCTAAGGAAACTTTAACTGAGGAAAAATATACTTTATTAAATGAAAAATTAAATCAAACAAGTATCAAAGCGCATTTCTACCTAAAAGACTTACAAAAATATTGGTCTGGTCGCTTGGCAGCAAATGAAGAAAAAATGGGGATGCTAGCAGGTCCAATTCGGCAGTTGAAGGAAAAAAGAAAAGCGAAGTCTAACAGTCTACAAAAACAACTTTTTGAGCAATACACTTTTTTAAATGCTAAAGGCACTACAAAAAGTCTATTGGATATTTTTGCGTCAACCGCCCGAAAAACACCTCCCTCAGCGGCAGGCGAATGTGCAGCGCCTAAATTGCTACAATATGCTTACTTGCACCACTTGAAACCCATCGCTATGGCAGAATTTTGGTGGGGCGAATCTCCAAAATCCGAAGTTCGACGACATGGACATTTCTATCCTTCTTGTCGGGGAAAATGTGAACCTATTTTAGGACATATGTTAGAAGGGATAGTTGTAGATGACAATCCTATGCTGGTTAATCCAGCAGAAGGAAAAACCATTGATATCATTTATGAGGATGCTCAATTATTAGTGGTTCACAAACCCGCCGAATTTTTATCTGTCCCCGGCAAAAACATACAAGATTCTGTCTATCAACGCATTAAGGATAAATACCCAAAGATTACAGGTCCTATCATTGTCCACCGTTTGGATATGTCTACTTCTGGTTTGATGCTGATTCCTAAGTCGGAAAAAACTTATAAATATATTCAATATCAATTTATCAAACGGTTTGTCAAAAAAAGATATGTCGCTTTGTTAGATGGCATTGTCGAGGAAGATGAAGGCCTTATTAATTTGCCTTTGCGGGTAGATTTAGATAATCGCCCACAGCAATTGGTTTGCTACGAACACGGTAAAGCCGCTACTACTGAATGGAAGGTTGTTGAACGAAAGGATGGCAAAACACGGATTCATTTTTTTCCTATAACTGGACGAACGCATCAGTTGAGAGTACATGCTGCTCATCCTTTGGGGCTAAATACACCAATTATTGGGGATGATTTGTATGGGATTAGAGGGGAACGGTTGTGCTTGCATGCGGAGTGGATTGAGTTTTTGCATCCTATTAGTAAGGAACGGATTAGTTTTGAGGTTGATTCAGGATTTTGATGTCCTCACGGATTTTGATGTCCTCACGGATTTTTTGTCCTCACGGATTTTAATGTCCACACGGATTTTAATGTCCACACGGATTTTTTGTCCACACGGATTTTTTGTCCACACGGATTTTAATGTCCACACGGATTTTTTGTCCACGCAGATTTTTTGTCCACGCAGATTTTTTTGTGCTGTATGTTTTTTGATTTAATCTAATAATTTTTACATTGTAATATTATTTAGAATTTAATCAAATGAGATGGGATTACTACACAAAAAACTTAGTTATAAATTAATAGGATGTTTTTATGATGTTCAAAATGAG
The DNA here is from genome assembly GCA_964392805.1 of uncultured Saprospiraceae bacterium. GTDB lineage: Bacteria > Bacteroidota > Bacteroidia > Chitinophagales > Saprospiraceae > JAFMDF01. The sequence goes on along the minus strand of CAYMSC010000644.1, from coordinate 409 downwards.
GTAGGAGTTGGTTATGATGAAGAATGTTATCATTTAGCATTAGAAGAAAGACTTAGGATGGATAACATTAGTTTTCAAACAAAAGTAGAAAAGTATATTCTACACAGAGGGATAAAAGTTCGTAAGTTTATAGCAGATTTAATTATTGAGGATAAAATCATTTTAGAATTAAAAAATATAAAGACAGATTTTCATCAGACTCATTATGTACAGATTTTTTCCTATCTAAAAATTTGGGAGAAAGATTTAGGTTTATTGGTTAATTTCGGAACACCGAGTGTAAATTTTAAAAGGATAGCTTTTACAGAAAAAGAACCTATTATCGAAGAAAATTTGAGTGAATTAAATAATTCTCTTTCCATTAATGACCAAAAACACCTAAAAGATTTGAGGATTGCAATTCTTACCC
>CAYMSC010000643.1:0-3260 GCA_964392805.1 uncultured Saprospiraceae bacterium | reverse complement strand
ACCCAATGCTGTCATATGCCGCACCTTTGGTGCTCAATAATTTTTCTTTGCGTAAAAAAGTTGATGAGGTAGAATTAGATTAACTTCTTTCATTTATATGATGCTTATTTCTTCGACACTTTTCACTTACCAAGAGACTGCTTTTAGAGCTATTAAAAATCAAGAAAAGTTTAGACCTGGCACTAATTTTAAAGCATGGTTATTTACTATAATGAAAAATATCTTCATTAATGGTTATAGAAAAAAAGTAAAAGCCAATACCATCATAGATTCTACAGAAAATAACTATTACATCAACTCTGGAAATGTTGCAGTTGCTAATCAGGCAGGTTCTAATATCATGGTAGCTGAAATAAAAAATATGATTCGAGGTTTGGACGAAAGTATCAAAACACCTTTCATGATGCATTATTCAGGGTATAAATATCAAGAAATAGCAGAATACTTAGAATTACCCTTAGGAACAATCAAGAGTAGAATATTTTTTGCTCGGAAAGAACTAAAAGAATTGATTAATAAACGTTACGATAAAGTTGAAGAATTAAGACGTAGATATTAAGTACATTGTAAAATAATTAACTTTCGATTTTGACGGACTATTTTTAAATTTATCTACTCGTTTTTCTCTAAAATGTATTATTTTTGGGTATATTTTTAACAACCTGACTATATATAAAGCCATGCAAAAAAAATCAGTCCTACTGTTTACCTTTATCTTGGTAGCAGCCTTATCCATTCCTTTTTTAGCCATCAGTCAAAATAATCCCGGTTCCAATCACGGCAATAAATTTGAACAACTCGGGCAAAAACTCAGAGACCCTAATAGTTATAGAGGGGCAGATGGTGCACCCGGTCCAGCTTATTGGCATCAAAAAGCAGATTATAATATCGAGTGCGAATTAGACGAGGAAAATCTACGCTTGAACGGTAAAGAATTAATTACCTATTATAACGAATCGCCCAATACACTGCGCTATTTGTGGTTGCAATTGGATGAGAATGAACATGACCCGCACAATCCTGATAACTATGATGATGGTAGTACTATTCGTCCACAAATGAGCGAAAATGCAATGCGAAATTTGGACATCTCAGAAGAATTAGAAGGCTATGGCCATAAAATACATGCCGTGACGGATGAAAATGGAAAGCCGTTAAAATATACGATCAATTATACGATGATGCGGGTCGAATTACCGAAACCATTGGCAGCAGGAGAAAAATTTGCCTTTAATGTCGAATGGCATTATAATATTACCGACCGTGTTGACGGGGTAGCAGACGGTAGAGGTGGCTATGAATATTTTGAAGAAGATGGCAATTATTTGCATACTATCGTGCAATGGTTTCCTAGAATGTGTGTCTATTCTGACTTTGAAGGCTGGCAAAACAAACAATTTACCGGAAGAGGGGAATTTGCCTTGAACTTTGGAAATTATATGGTCAAAATGACCGTCCCTGCGGACCATGTTGTAGCAGCAACCGGGGAATGTTTAAATTATCAAGAAGTATTGACTTCCACACAATTAGCAAGATGGGAAAAAGCTAAAACAGCCAAAACGCCTGTTGAAATTGTCACCTTAGCAGAAGCTAAAAATAACGAGCAAAAGAAAAAAGCGAAAGACACTAAAACGTGGGTTTTCAAAGCAGATAATGTACGGGATTTTGCGTGGACGAGTAGTAGAAAATTCATTTGGGATGCCATGCCGCATTTTAATGAAGATGGCAAACAAGTCATGTGCATGAGTTTATACGGAAAAGAAGCCTACCCTATTTATAATAAGTATTCTACTAAAGCAGTGGCGCATACTTTAAAAACTTATTCTAAATATACCTTTCCATACCCCTACCCTACGGCTATTTCCGTAGAAGCTGCCAATGGGATGGAATATCCAATGATTTGCTTTAATCCCGGCCGGGCGGAAGAAGATGGCACTTATACCGAACGAGCTAAATCTGCTGCTTTGGTCGTCATTATCCATGAAGTTGGACATAATTATTTTCCGATGATTGTCAATAGCGATGAGCGTCAGTGGACTTGGATGGACGAAGGTATTAATAGCTTTTTAGAGTTCGTTACTTTGCAAGAATTTGACACTGATTTTAAGCATTGGGGAGGGACACCTGATTTAATTACGAGTTATATGCGTTCTCCAAAAAGTAGGTTAGAACCGATTATGACCAATAGTGAAAATATCATCAATTTTGGGGCGAATGCTTATGATAAACCGTCGGTCGGTTTGAATATGCTGCGAGAAACCATTATGGGTCGAGAATTATTCGATTATGCTTTTAAAGAATATGCTCGTCGTTGGATGTTTAAACACCCTACGCCTGCCGATTTCTTTAGAACGATGGAAGATGCGAGTGGTGTGGATTTAGATTGGTTTTGGCAAGGTTGGTTCTATGGAACCGATGCGGTTGATATTTCGCTAGATAGTATCAAATGGTATAAAGTAGATTTGAAAAATAATCCTAAAAAGCAAGAAAGTACTTTTCCATACAAACCAAAGCAGCCTAGAAAGCACATTGCCCAAAGAAATAACGAAAAAGCAGGCATCAAAACAGCCGTTAGCCAAGACCCTGAATTAAGAGATATTTATACCAACTATCAGCCTTGGAATACCGCAGATTCTGTGGTTAATTACACCACTTATTTGTACGAAGAAACTTTTTCTAAAAAGGAGAAGAAAAAAAGATTTGGGGATAAAAATTACTACGAATTAAATTTCAGTAATAAAGGGGGCTTGGTGATGCCCGTTATTATTGAGTGGGAATTTGAAGATGGGACCAAAGAAATTGAAAGAGTGCCCGTAGAAATTTGGCGAAAAAATGAAGAAAAATTCACGAAGGTATTCGTAAAAGATAAAGAGGTAAAAGGTATAGTGATTGACCCTTATCACGAAACAGCGGACATTGATGAAAGTAATAATAATTGGCCAGTGAAGGAATTACCTAGTCGGTTTCAGGTGTTTAAAAAACATAAGTCTAAAGAGGTGTTGAATCCGATGCAAAAGGCGAAAAAGGTGATACGTCCTTAAAAGTTTAATTTTTATAATCGAAAAAACAGTAATAGGGAGCGACGTTCCTTCAACAACTGTTTTAGGTAAATTCAAATAAGGCGACTGCAAAAACAGTCGCCTTATTTTATTTGTTTAATAGCTCTGGAAATAATTTTTGCATAATCTAGAGCTTCCAGAACTTTGAGTTCTATCCATTACCCACAGAATAAAGACCTACACAGGAAGTGCCGTTAGGTA
>CAYMSC010000642.1:0-3261 GCA_964392805.1 uncultured Saprospiraceae bacterium | reverse complement strand
CATCGAACACCGATATTTTAAGTCTCCAGACTTGAAATCTATATCTGGTCGTCTCTTGACGACCGTATGCAAGGGCTGAGTAATTTTAAAGTGACAAAGTAGTACTAAGTGCGTTTTACACTGCCTGCAATTTCTCTACTTTAGGTTTTACATATCCTTTCCCCTCAATCATAGCTTTAGCAATAATCTCACACATGATTTCGGAAGTACCGCCTCCAATTTGCCCTAAACGATGGTCTCTAAACATTCGAGCCATTGGGTACTCTTCCATAAAGCCATAACCTCCGAACATTTGTAGACATTGGGTCATTACTTTATCCGCTAATTGAGTACCTAATAACTTCGCCATAGCAGATTCTTTGACCAAATAGTCTTTATCCATATAACGGCGATAGAGGCTATAAACGAATTGTTTAACCAATTCAACCTCGGTAGACATTTGGGCAATTCGATGTCTTAATACTTGGAATTCATTTAGTTTTTTACCAAAAGCTTCTCTTTCCGCTAAGTATTTAATCGTCACTTCTAGTGCGTATTGAGAAGCTCCATAGGCAGCAACTGCCATAGATAATCTTTCAGAAACAAAATGCTCCATTACATAGAAGAAGCCTCGGTTTTCATCTCCTAATAAATTCTCTACAGGTACTTTGACATTATCAAAAGCAATTTCTCCCGTATCGGAAGCTCGCCAGCCTAACTTATCTAATTTAGTCGCACTCAATCCTTCCGACTCCCTATCTATAATTAATAAACTAATTCCTTTTGCTCCTTTAGCGGTAGCATCGGTTTTACAAACAACAATCAAAAAATCACTTAGTACGCCATTGGTAATAAAAGTCTTTGAGCCATTGACAATATAATAATCGCCTTCTTTAACCGCAGTTGTCCGAATCGCTTGCACATCCGAACCACCAAAAGGCTCAGTAATGGCTAAACAACCTACCTTCTCCCCTTTGATACCAGGCACTAAATATTTTTGTTTTTGTGCTTCCGTTCCTTCTGCGTTCAAATGGGTTAACGCCAATAAGGGATGTGTGGCAATTGAGGCACCAAAACCACCAGAATTCATGCGAGCTAATTCTTCATCGAAGATGACATTATACATCATATCTCCTTCCATACCACCATAAGCTTCTGGTAAAGTCATACTGAAAAAGCCCATATCTCCCATTTTTGTCCAGACTTCTCTGGCTACCTGTCCCTCTTTCTCCCATTGGTCAATATTGGGTTGGACTTCTTTGTCAATAAAAGCTCTTAGGCTTTGGCGAAATAATTCATGTTCTTCTGTAAAATGATAAGATTTCATATCTTTTTTTTTAGAAATTTTGCTATTATTTATAATAAGAATGCAGGTACATTATTTCCTAATCCAACAGAGCCTGCTACCCTAAAATTTGCATTACTTGTCATCCCATGCTGACTTACTACATGCATGTCCCGATGCAGTTCTTCTAGTTTGTTGTTCTGCCAGATAGCTGACCCTCCAGCCATTTCATAAGCATCTCTAACTACGGTAAGACATAGTTGTGTGCAGGTACAAGCCGTCAATCTGACCTTAGCTTTTATAGGTGTTGTAGCTAGTCCAGCTTCAGTGGCACTTTGAGCTTCAAGAATAGTGGCATAGAAGAGACTTTTAGCAGCAAGTAAGTTACCTGATATCTTTCCTATTTTGTCTTGCACCATAGGCTGCTTAGACAGCGACTTGTCTTGACCTAATGGTACTTTGTTTTTCACAAGATTTGTAATTTCGTCATGGGCTCGTTCTGCAAGACCTAATCCTACAGCAGCCACCGAAAGTGCCAATGCACCAAGGAACGAAAAACGATAAAGCGGTTCATCTATCACAGGTTTGGATGGTGGAAAAGGCATCCATTGATCATTGGGGACAAATAAATTTTCAACTTGATAGTCAATACTATGTGTACCTTTCATTCCTACCACATGCCAGTTGTCTATCTGGGTAACATCGGTTGGTTTTAGGAAAGTAACTCCTGCTCCTACCATTTTTCCATCCTTAATTAATTTAACACCACCAACGATATGTGTGCAATGTGAGATGCCTGAGCCCCAAGACCAAGACCCTGTCACCTGCAATCCCTCTTTTTCTAGAACAGCGGAACCAGCTGGTCCCGCGAAACCTCCGACCATGCTTTGTTGATCTCCAAAAATCATAGTAGCCATTTCTTCTGGTAAATATCCTGAGATAAGGGAAGAACAGTTAGTCACGCTACTCACCCATGCTAGCGAACCACTATGATAGGCCATGCGCTGCCAAATTTTCATGACCTCATAGATTGACAATTGAGCACCACCATATTCTTTTGCTACCCACAACCTAGATAGTGAATGAGCTTTCATTTGGTCTATCAAATCTGTTGGGATATTACGGTTCTTTTCGATTTCTTCTTTGCGCTTTTCAGCTTGTTGAGCGATCTTAATTGCTGCTTCCATATATTCTATTTTTGAATGAAGTCTGACTAGTTTCACAAATAGTTAATAATTATTCTCGCTATTCAACCTCTCCGACTTTGACCATTTTCTTGCCTATATTTTCTCCCGAAAAAAGTTCAATAAAAGCAGCAGGAATATTTTCAAATCCTTCTACCAAACTTTCTCTGTAAATTAGTTGATTACTATTATACCATTCTGATAGTTCCTTCCTTCCTTCGCTGAATTCCTCCATAAAATCAAAAACAACAAAACCCTCCATGCGAATACTCTTTTCAACCAGACCAAACATGGGTCGAAACCCTTGCGGAGTAACCGATTCGTTGTATTCCGACATTTGACCACAAACAACAATCCGCCCCTGTCTGTTCATATTTGGGAAAACAGCATCAAATATAGGACCGCCTACATTATCAAAAAATACATCTATCCCTGTTGGACATGCTTTCTTTATAGCGGCTTCTAGATTATCTGTCTCTTTATAATTTATTCCTTTGTCTATACCTAGTTCCTTTTCGAGGAAGTCAATTTTTCTTTGAGTTCCTGCTGTACCTACGACTTTACATCCTTTTAATTTTGCAATTTGAGCGACGATACTCCCTACCCCACCTGCTGCACCTGAAATAAAAATGGTTTCCTCTTTTTTGGGTTGCCCTATCTTCAATAAACCAAAATAAGCAGATAGCCCAGGAATCCCAAACAAGCTAATAACTGCCGAAATTGGTTTTAAATTTGGGTCAACTTTAGTAAGCGCAGCTGCTTTGGCACTTTGATATTTTTTCCATTGTAGTCTAGCCCTTACCAAATCTCCAG
>CAYMSC010000641.1:0-3262 GCA_964392805.1 uncultured Saprospiraceae bacterium | reverse complement strand
TTCATTTAGCACCCGATGACCCATTTATTTTGGAGATTGGACAAGCATTCTATGATTTATTTGAACCGATTATTGAAGAAGCTCCTGCAACTGGTTTTTATGAAGCATTTTTTACGATTACTGATGACATTCTTTTCTTTGAATTAAAAAGTAGGCTAAAATGGTTTAGCTTACAATCCTACCCCTTGATTAACGAATTTAATATAGATTTAAAGAGACAGTTAGATAAGTTTTTAGAGAGTAATAAAGCAGCTCATTTTGTCGATAATAAAGACTCCTATGCTTATGCGATGGAGGACGATTATATTTATAGTAAACGTTCAGGTTATTCTGCCCTTTCTACCTTGGAATGGTTTTGTGGCGTAGCTAATTGTAGTCCTGCTACCCAACTCGATATACTTCAATTGAGTAAACGAATAATGGGGCAATATCTATTTGAAAGAGAAGAAGGGAATTATTGGATATTTAAAGAGCTTTATACAAGCCGACTATTTTCATTAAGAAAAGAATCCGTTAATTTACCCAGAGATGCTAGAGTAAAAGGTCAGATGCAGTCTATGACACTTGTTCCTTGGAAAGAAGCCTGGTGGATGAGTGGCACAATGATGAGTTTCGGAGAAATACCAGCCTATAAGCTTGAAAACCTAAAAAAAGATATCCAAAACACACCTTTTTACGCTTATACCCAAGAACAGCAAACTACTTTACATCAGAATACAGAATTGATGTATCAATTATTCTTAGAGTACTTTGATTCGCCAATAATCCTTTTTGAAAAAAATGCAGCATTGCATAAAGCCATGAAAGAGTTTGGTGATTTTTATAATGAAAGGCGCGTAACGGATAAAGAAGCGGCGAAGAAAGCAAAAGAAAAGTACGATAGGAAATATGACCAGCTTTCAGAGGATAGAAAAATAGAAAACCTTCAATATGATGCTCCAAAGGGAATTGGTTTGATATTTTTACCTATGGTTGGAAATATCATTGATCCTGATTTAGGGGAAGTCATTTCTTTAATGAAGGCTTCTTCTCTATCAATAGAAGAAGCTCAGTTTCTATTTGGAAATTTACTTGGTCAAGATACTCATTACTTTGTGACCAGCTACTTACTCCAACATTATCCAACGCACAATTTAAAATATCCTATTCCTTCTTCTCAAATAGATGTGATTAGAGAAGCTCATTTTTTAAGTCGTTTTTTGAATCCTAATGATTTTGGAATGCCTATTCCGAATATTCGGAATGCTGATTTGTGAGCTTCGGAATGAAAAAGAAAGTCACTATAAACATTTATTTTTCATCTAAGAATACACAGACCAGTGCTATTTGTTATAAACTACACCGCCTTTAAAAAAAAGTATAATAATTTAACTAATTCCGAGCGAGATTTTGTAAAACTAGCGGCTTTAGCACTAGAAACAGTTGACTTGAGTGGATTCTCTAAAATACTTCGTTTAGTTAATATTGAATCCTTAAATGGAATACCGTTAACTCAGAAACTAATACAAAGAATAGCGAAGGGCTTAATTCAAAAAAGGATAATTGAACATGATACGATGACCAAGTTTCGTATCGATAGGAGTGTGCATAGATTTATTTTTAAAGAAGCCATTCAAGACGAAAGGTTAGCCGATTTTATAAAAGCTATTCGAGAGGTATATCCAGTAAAAAGTAAATATAGTTATGGAGGGGAGTATCGTAATTATCAAGTCTGTTTGAGAGAAATGCAGTTTGCTTTAGCTACTAAGGACGTAGAAGTATTTGAAAATGTTAGCAGAATAATTAAAGCAAAGTATGAAGATTATAGTCCTGTCCATTTCTTTTTTACCAACCCATTTGAGAAAGAATTTTTGGAAATACTTCCAACAAAAATCCAAGCAGTAATATTACAGGAGGTGCTGACAAATGCGCTTAATCAGTTAGAACCAATTGCACACATTGAGCAATTTTTAGAGCATGCTTATGCCGCTAATCCTGATAATACTGCATTTAGAATATTATTGGGTACGCTATATATTTATCAAGGACAGTTGAAGGGTAAGGATGTTTTTTTTGAAAATGGTTTAGGAAGTAAAGCTTGGGTCGCTTTTTTAAAAGGAGAAAATGATAGAGCTATTTCTTTGTTTGCGGAAGATTTGAAAGTAATGAAAAAAGGGACTCGCAAGAAAAAAGTCTTTTTGAAGCATATCGCTGCCCCTTTTTACTTGGTAGCTTTATTAAAAACAAATGACCATAAGTACCATAGCGATATAATGACTTATGCAAAAAATGCGCAATATCAATCAGAGAAACCGGCAATGAATTATTTGATTGGGCTAATGTTGCATTTAGGGAATGACCTAGTGGAAGGAATGTTGTATTTAAGAACAACCGCATGGAATAGTTTGGATTGGGTGTTTAAGGGAGTAATCAGCTATTGGATGGAACAACCATTATCTAAGGAGGATATACAAAAATTGGAAAAAAAATATGCTTTGTCCATTGAGAATGGGCTGCAATGGTTAACAATGGAATATGCGACTATCTTATCCAAATTTCATAAGAACCAACAACAAGTAGCCATTTATGAAGAAAAATCAACAGCCTTACAAAAAGCATTAGGTATCGAAAGTATGATTTATGCTTTGGAAAAAATAGAGGATTGGGAACGAATACTTTTAGCATTTGAGGGATTAAATTCAATTGGAGTATCAACTAGTTCTGAAGATGGTAGAAATACTAGAATTGCTTGGTTGGTGAATTTTAAAAGCCATGATATTCAACCCAAATTACAAAGCCGAAATAAAAAAGGAGTGTGGTCTCAAGGAAGAAATGTTGCCATGAAAAGATTATATGAGAATGGAGAAGATGCGATTACGGCACAAGACCAGAAAATTGTAGATACGATATATGCGGAACAAAACCCTGGCTATTATGGTGGGACAGATTATTATTTCAATTTCACCAATGCTGTAAAGGCAATGGTCGGGCATCCAAGAATATTTAGATATGATAATCCAAGTGTGCTGCTTGAAGTAACCGTTGTAAAACCAGAATTGATTGTTGAAGAAAAGCAGAATACTTTTGAAATAAAGTTTTCCCACAAGGTTGAAGCTAAAGGTATTTCTATCAATCAAGAGACTCCTACTCGGTATAATTATGTGCAAGTTGACCCCATACATCAAGAAATTGCGAAAGCAATGGGGAAGCAAAAAGTAAGCATCCCCAAAAAAGCTAAAAAGCGGCTAAGTGCTATTTTAAATCTAATGAAAGGAAAAGTAGC
>CAYMSC010000640.1:0-3266 GCA_964392805.1 uncultured Saprospiraceae bacterium | reverse complement strand
CTTTTCTTATAGAATATTAATTACTCAGATGTATTTTTCTTTTTAATTAAAATACGAATGAGTAAAATAAAATAATCTCCGATATTTTTCTAAATTTTCAAAAATCGACCGATAAAAACACCTGATTCATCATCTGGAATCACCTGTAATATATAAGCTCCTTTCTGTAAATGACCAACAGACAATACATTTCCGTCCAATGAACTTGAACTAACTAATTGCCCTAAAGCAGTAAATATTTTAACAGAACCAGTCATTTGTAAATTATCCAAAACCAAATTATCCGCAACTGGATTGGGAGATAAAGCCAATGGTAGAATATTTATATCATTGATACCTGTGGATAAATCTTGTTCTACGGGCAAATCAGTTGTAACTGGATACCCAAAATTCTTCCAAGAAGTTATACCACCAAGCATGTTATAAACTTCCGTAAATTCCAATTCCTTCATCATCTCAAACGCTTGACCGCTACGGTTACCAGAATGGCAGTAAATCAAATAGGCTCGGTCTTTACTAAGTGCGTCTAATTGGTCTCGAAAATCATCCGCATAAAAATCTCGCATATAGGCATTCGCTAAATGTCCTCCGTCATATTCGCTTTGTGTCCTTACATCAAGGAGTGTAAAAACAGGGTTATCTTCATTGGCTTTGATAATAGAATCAGCTTGATGAACATCAACATTTAAAAACACTTGTGCATGAATGCTTAAACAGCAAGTGAGTAAAAGTAAAGTGGTAAAAAGTCTAATCATTGAATTATTATTTTGTGTAATGAAATTTATTAATGAGGTAATTTACTTCTAAGAACACCATACATGAACGTCCCAAAAAGTCCACTGGCTACAACTACTAAAATAATCCAGTAACCATGTCCAATTAAAGTGTAAAGTGGTCCAGGGCAAGCTCCTGTCATTGCCCATCCTAAACCAAAAAAAGTACCGCCAAAAATACTGGCTTTATAAGTATTAGGTTTATCAGCAAATTGAATGGTCTCGCCAAAAAGATTTTTCATTTGCCCTCTTTTAATTAATTGGTGCATAATTGCTCCAGCGATAACTGCTACGCCAATTATGCCATACATGTGAAAACTCTGAAAACGAAACATCTCTTGAATTCTAAACCAAGAAATTGCCTCTGATTTAGTCATAACTATGCCAAATAAAATACCAACTATTAAGAATCGAAGTAATCGCATTTTTTTTAAGGTTAAGTAAAGGTGAAAAAACAATCTTTACTAGAGTGAAAGAATAATAGGTAATAAAATGTGAGTCATCAATAAACCGCCAATGAAAAAACCAATTACGGCTACTAAAGAAGGGAGTTGCAGATTAGATAATCCGCTGATAGCATGTCCAGAGGTACAACCACCTGCCCATCTTGTGCCAAAGCCAATTAGAAAGCCGCCTACCACCATTAAGATAATTCCTTGAAGTGAACCTAGATTTTCAAAATTGAACAGCTCTAAGGGCAAATAACCTGTTCCTTCCGCTCTTGTTTGAGGCACTTGTATACCCAACTCTTGTAAATCGGCAATGGTGGCAGCAGAAACATTTACTGGTGTTGGGCTACCCAGAAAATTTATAGCAATACCGCCTCCAATGATTGCTCCAAGAATGAAAGTCAATAACCAATCATGTGATTTCCAATTATAATCAAAATAAGCAATGGATTTTCCAGCTCCACCAATAGAGCACATCGCTTTGAAAGAAGAAGAGACACCAAATCGTTGTCCCAAATAAATAAGTAAAAACATAACCAAGGTAATCATCGCTCCTGAGACCGACCAATGCCAAGGCTGACTAATCAATTCAAGCATTTTTATTAATTTATAGTATGCGTATTATTTCGTTTTTAATAATAGCTGTAGATTTAGAAAAGGCCCTATTACCTATTGCTGCACTGTTTCCAAACCAGCCTTTTTCCAAGCGGTAATACCACCTTCCAAATTATAGGTATTTTGAAAACCAGCTTTTTGTAGCGCATTACAGGTCTTGCCACTACGACCACCACTTCTACAATACACATAGTAAGTTTTATCCTTGTCTAATTTCTCTAACTCGGTTTTAAAGTTGTCGCCATAAAAATCAATGACTTTTGCACCAGGAATAACACCTTGTGCCACCTCCTTAGGCGTTCGGACATCTAGAATAATGATGTCGCTCTCTTTTTCTATCGCTGCCTTAAATTCTGTTGGGTTTAAATCAACACCTTTTTGTGCAGTTGATTTGCAACTAAGGAAAGAGAGGGTAAATAAAAGAAATAGGTAACTTAGTCTAATAGAATAATTCATTTTTTATAATTTAAGATGATTGTTAATATTAATTTGATACCGCATCAGGATAATTTACTTGCCATTCAGTAAAACCTCCTTCTAGATTAAAAATTTTGTTGTTATCAAATCCACCATTTTTCATTAAGGTACAAGCACGAATACTTCGTCTGCCTGTTCGACAGTAAACCAAAATATCTTTTGTCTTATCCAATTGTTCAACTTCTTCCCAAAAGTCTTTTGCAAAGTAATTGATATGAATGGCATCGCTGATATGAGATAATTCATATTCTTGGACTGTCCGAACATCTACAATTATTATGGAGGATTCTAGCATTTTTTCTTTAAATGCTGCTTGACTTAGATTACTAAGTTGTCCTTTGAGCAATCGCCATCGGGGTGTTTTACAGGATTTATCTTGTTTTTCTTCTTCCATGATTAAGTGCTTTTTAGAAAGAAAAGAATATGTATATTGTCCGTTAAATTCTTTTTTCAAAAGATAATATTAACATATTTACGTTTGTTCATATAAAATTACTACTTTTCAACTCAACTTTCTTAAAATCGCCTATGAAATTATTGATTTTCGGCTTATTCTTGACAGGATACTTTGTTTTGCATAGTTTATTAGCAGATACTCGAATCAAAGAACGACTGTATTTGATGATTCCAATTCGATATTATCGGCTGTTCTATAATGCCATTTCTATTGGTGGACTGGTCGGCTTGTTATTGATGTTTAGACAACTCCCTGCGGATAGATTATTTACTGTTCCTTCATGGATAGGAGGGCTACTAATGGCAATCGGTGGTTTACTCCTATTATTGGCATTGCGCAATTATGACTTAGGAGAATTTTCTGGCACCCATCAATTATCAAATAATGGTAATACTCCTAATCATTCGTTGAATACAAAAGGCTTAAATGCTTTTGTTCGGCATCCGCTTTATACTGCCAGCTTTTTATTATTTTGGGGATTTTTCCTGTATGCTC
>CAYMSC010000639.1:0-3270 GCA_964392805.1 uncultured Saprospiraceae bacterium | reverse complement strand
CCTATAAACCTCATAAACCCTATAAACCTCATAAACCCTATAAACCTCATAAACCTCGACAATCTTGATTTCACAAAAAAGCGTACAAGAAATATTAGAAAGAGCAAGAATCGAAGATATAGTAGAAGACTTCGTGGACCTCAAACGTCGGGGGGTAAATATGATTGGTTTATGCCCATTCCACAATGAAAAAACACCATCCTTTACCGTTTCTCCAAGTAAGAATATTTGTAAGTGCTTTGGCTGTGGCAAAGGAGGCGACCCTGTACAGTTTTTAAAGGAGAAAGAAGACCTTAGCTTTCCAGAGGCCTTGCGCTATATTGCCAAAAAGTATGGCATACAAATAGAAGAAAAAGAATTATCACAAGAAGCAATCAAAGAAAAACAATTATTTGATAGTCTTTATCTTGTCAATGAATATGGCAAAGAATTTTATCAGAAAGAACTCTTTGAAACAACTCGTGGAAAGAGTGTTGGCTTGTCTTATTTCAAGAGTAGAGGATTCCGAGAAGCAACTATTAAAAAATTTGGTTTAGGCTATGCGCCGAATGCTAAAGACATGTTGACCACAAGTGCAGTTGCGGCAGGGTATAACATTGAATTATTAAGAAAAGTACGGCTCACCAATAAATATGATGGCGATTTTTTCCGAGACCGAGTGATGTTTACCATTCATAACCAGTCGGGGAAAGTCATTGCTTTTGCAGGTCGAACGTTGCAAAAAAATAGCAAAACAGCCAAATATATTAACTCTCCTGAATCGGAAGTTTATATCAAGAATAAGATTTTATACGGCGCTTATTTTGCTAAAAGGTCTATTCGAGAAGCCAATGAATGTATTTTAGTAGAAGGGTATACCGACGTCATTTCCCTCCATCAAGCGGGCATAGAGAATGTAGTAGCCTCTTCTGGTACCTCGTTAACCGTTGGGCAAATTGGCTTAATTAAACGCTATACGCCCAATATTAAAATCCTTTATGATGGGGATGCCGCAGGGATAAAAGCTGCTTTAAGGGGACTAGATTTGGTGTTAGAGCAGGATATGAATGTCAAAGTTTGTCTATTGCCAGATGGAGAAGACCCCGACTCTTATATGCAAAAAGTTGGCTTAACTGCTTTCAAAGAATATATGGATAAAGAAGGGAAAGATTTTATTCTCTTCAAAACCAATTTGCTTTTAGCAGAAGTAGCTAATGACCCTGTTAAAAAGACAGATTTAATAAAAGATATTGTACAGAGTATTTCAAAAATTCCCGATGCTATCAAGCGTTCCATGTATGTAAAACAATGTGCGCAACTGATGGAAGTTGACGAGGATTTGTTAGTAGCGGAGTCTAATCAAGTAATTCAAAAAGTCCAAAAAAAGAAAGAACAAAAAGCTTATTTCGACCGCAAAAGGCAACAAGCCGCAGGAAATTCAGCACCATTTCCTTCCAATGCACCTACCTGGGGAAATGAGTCACCACCGATGATGAATGAAGCACCATTCCCAGGTATGGATTATGGAGAAGTGGCCCCCTCAACAGGAAATGTGCCAGGTGGTACGCCAAAATCTATCGAGGGGGATGAGTTCCAAGAGAAAGATATTATTAGAATTCTATTAAGTGGAGGCGAACAAGTTTTTGATGAAGAAGCAGACATCACCGTTGCCGAATATATTTTGAATAATATTGAAGATGTAATAGATAGTTTTGATGATTTGGTTTATGAAGCCATTGCAAAAGAATACAATAAGAACCGCAAATTAACAGGAAATCATTTTCTAATACATAAAGACAAAGAAATTAAGCAAGTAGCGATTAATTTATTGGCAAGCCCTTATGATTATAGCCCTGGATGGGAAGAGCGATTTGAAAAGCCAATGAACCAGAAAAAGCCTGAAGAAAATTTTACGAAGGACAGTATCTATTCTTTACGTCGCTTTAAACTAAAGAAGGTTATTAAAATGTGCAATGAAAATCAAGAAAAAATTGGTCAGTTACAAAAAGAAGATAACTTACCTAAGATGATGAAATTGATGAAAAAGCAGCAAAAATTAATGGCCATTCGTAATGAGTTGGCTGCACAAATGAATACGGTGGTGATTAAATAGTTTTTTAAAAGGTTTTGATATATGGCAAGTATAAAATATATACCCGAACCTTTTATCTTTTGATAAATAAACTGATAAAAAAATAAGACAAATCATATTTTATATGAAAATAGAGTATTGTTTAACTTTTGTATAACGCCGATTTACACAGTTCTTTGTAATTGGAATGATTTATGAATACTTGTTAGTTAATTATTACCCTATGCCTCCGGTGTTTAGTCAACAGTCTAAAATTTGAGAGATTATGCAAAAAATAAAATTCCTAGTATTTATTGATGATGATTATGCCACTAATTTTTATCATAAGATAATTGTTAGAGATTCGGGGCTAGTTGAAAAATATAAATTTTTTTCAGAACCAGAAGAAGCACTCGCCTTTTTTAAGAATTTAGCAGTAGAAGAACAACCAGAAATTCCAGATGCCATTTTTTTAGATGTCAATATGCCCAAAATTGACGGATGGGGCTTTTTGGAGAAATATGGAGAAATACCCGTAGTTAAATCACCTATTATTATTATGTTGACCACTTCTATGAATCCAGAAGACCAGCTAAAAGCGGATGCTAATCCCTTGGTAAAGAGATTCAAAAATAAACCACTTACAGAAGATCATTTGAAAGAACTACAAAAGGAATTACAATTAGTCTGTTAATATTATTAAAGGGATAAGTGTAGAAACCATTTATCCCTACTTGGGATATTTGTTATTTTTGTTTGGGCAAAGAAAAAGAAAAAGCAGCCCCTTCTCCTAATTGCGGTCCTACCCATATTTTACCCTGATGCATATCTACTATTTTTTTGCATATGATTAACCCCAAACCCGTTCCTTCATAGTTCGATTTGTTATGTAGTCGTTTAAATAATAAAAATATCTTCTCAAAATAGGGCGGGTCAATACCAATCCCATTGTCTTTAATGCTTACCAAACGACTGTCCGTATTGACAAAACAACCACTCACTCCATAGAATTTTTTAGCCGCCGAAGGCCTTTAGCGGCGAGGCGAAATATGAAAGATTGTAAGTGTTAGTTACCTAACTATTATGTAGTGTTGCATAAAATATGCCAAGGAATTTTGATGACAAGGAGTTGGGGTATTTGGTAGCTAGTGAAGATTAATTTTGTTATTGGCCTATCTTGAAGTAAAAAACGTTACCTTCTATTTTTTAAATTAAAATTA
>CAYMSC010000638.1:0-3279 GCA_964392805.1 uncultured Saprospiraceae bacterium | reverse complement strand
TTTTAGATTTTAGATTTTAGATTTGTAATTTTAGTTTTTGTTTGTTCTAACTGCTCTAAATCATTAAACAATGAGACCCTATATTCTTGCCGAAACTAATTGGAAAACCGTTAAAGCAACAGATTATAAAGTTGCTATTATGCCTTGGGGCGCTACCGAAGCCCATAATTATCATTTGCCTTATGCTACGGATAATTATCAAGTAGATTATGTGGCAGCAGCAGCAGCAAAAAATGCCTGGGAAGCGGGTGCTAAATCAATTGTTTTGCCATGTATTCCTTTTGGTATTAATACAGGACAATTGGATGTGAAATTGTGTATGAATATTAATCCAAGTACCCAAATGGCGATATTAAAAGATACGGTGGATGTGATACAACGGGCAGGCATAGATAAAATAATCTTGTTGAATGGACATGGTGGCAATAATTTTAAAAATATGATACGGGAAATGTCCTTCCACTTTCCCGATATGTTTATTTGTTGGGCAAATTGGTTTCAAGCCGTCGATTGGAAAAAATATTTTGAGGATCCGGGAGATCATGCTGGAGAGATGGAAACGAGTGCGATATTGCACATTGCTCCTGATTTGGTTCGACCTTTAGAAGAAGCAGGAGACGGTGCCGCCAAACGATTTAAAATCAAAGCTTTTAAGGAAGGTTGGGTGACAGCACAGCGAAAATGGACACAGGTGACTGAGGATACGGGTGTAGGGAATCCTTATCCTTCAACTGCGGAAAAAGGGGCAATTTATCTGGCGGACTGTGCGAAAAATATTGGGCAATTGATAAGTGATTTGGCGAATACGCCTAATGATGAAATGTATGAATAATAGTGGTGAGTTGTTAGTGATAAGTTGTAAATCAGCAACAAGTATTTGTTGAACATTCTAGCAGACAACAGAGAAAAACATTATTCCTAATAATAAATTTAATCCACTACCAATGATTACAATTACCCATTTAATTAACTTGGTTCGCTCCTTAAATTTTTGATACAATAAAATTGGAATTACTATAGAGGTAATTGAAATAAAAAAGTCTGTAAAGCCCATGCCGCATGTATGCCAATATGGTCCAATTATTAATAATATTATCTCAATTAAGAATGATACGATAATTATAGCTAATCCAGCATCGATGATATTTTTCATAAGTAAAAAACTTATTTCCAGAATATAGTAAAGGTAGCTTGAACAACTTGTTACTATGGATTTTTGTTGAGCAAATCTGAAATCATATATCTTACATCATCAATCATAAATCTATCTAATTTTGCGTGTGGCAGATTTAAGATTTATGAATTTTGATTATGATTTTCTACATCTATTCGGTATGCCTAATATTATCTTATCACCATCAACCAGCTTTCAAAAAATAACCTCCGTAGCCCCCCACCCATAACGAGGATGATACTCATTTTTAAAAGTCTGGACTTCGGGTATCTGAATCAACCGACTCGCAATCATATTTTTTAATTTACCCTTTCCGATTCCATGAATCACATAAACTCGTGGCACACCCAAACGAATCGCCTTGTCAATGAAGCGGTCAAAATGTTCTAATTGTAAGTGAAGTTTTTCGGCACTATTCATCTTGCCTTTTCGACTGGATAAATTTTCGATATGCAGGTCTATCTCTCCCGAAAAATTAGCGTATTCTTTAACATCATGGACTTTATACTCGTTAGTTAGTGATTTTTGCTGACGAACTGGTCGAACGTTTTTTTGAGTATACGTTTTTAAATCCTCTTCTTTTTTGACTTTCTTTGGTTGAACGGAATCAAACAGAATATACAGATGTACAGGGCGATTTAGCAAAGGAGCGGTTTTGACCTTTTTAAAAAACTGTTGTGGCTTGACTTTAAGTACCTTTTGCCGTTTTTGTCCAGTCCCTTCTGTTGTTATTTTCCAACATTCTATATCGTAAGTAGGGGAGTCGTTGAGTTGGTCAAATAAAAGGTCTGGTAGTTGATAAGTGGAAGTCCCCGTTAGCTTTCCATGAGTGGTTTTATCAGATTGGTTGGGAATATTTGTCTTAATACTAAAGATATATTCATCTGTTGTATCATTGATGATAAAGACTTGATATTTAGTGACCACATCGTCCCAATCTTTTATAGGGTCGAATGCCAACTGCAGCCCTTGACTTTTTAGAATGGTGTACTGCGTTTCTATGATAGGCGGTTCATATTGGACCACTTTTTTCACAGGTGCTGGTATATTGATTATTTGGGCTTTGTGATTGGTATTTACATAATCTTCTGCACGAGTGACATCTTCTTCAAAAACAGGAATCTCCATTTCCTGGGCTTCTACCCAGACATTGAGCATTCCATCACCTAATATTTCGGTAATTTCTCCTATATCTCCTGTATGTTTTAATCGGACTTTCGTTCCTATTGCGAATAGCATTGCTTCTTTTGATTTGCTGATAAAATTAGTTGATTACATTAAATCCTCCCCTTTTCTGATAATATCTCTTGATTTTTTTAGGTTTTCCTATGACTGCTGCTCTTTGAAAAAGGATAGAGCATCAGATTGAAAATTAATATTATTTATCTGATTATCCAGACGCTTAAATAAGTTAAACAAGAAACACTATCATCAGTTTTGGCTAAGGTAAAAAAAAATACTTTGTCTATCTCTTTTTATTCATTTTCTTTAACTCCTGTTCTTTTTTTGATATTAGTATAGTTAAATCATTGTCCGCTGGTACATTCGTAGGTGCTGGTGGAGGTGTAGGTTTTAATTGGGAAATGTCTAAATAAGTATTGGTCGCAGCTTCATAAGCAACCGCTAATTCTATCAGTCTTTCAGGTGGTAAAAGGCCATTTTCTGCATCCGTAAGTGCTTTAAGCCATTGCAAACCAGTAGTAGGGCGAGTGCTTATTTTGTTTTTAATCCAACCTTGTAACACCAATACAGTAGCCTCTGCATTATGTCGAGGTCGTTCAAAAACCATTAGACCAAATTGTTCTTCGGCGTATAAAAATTTTCCGATTCTGGCATATTTAGATTCTGTTGTAATCAAAGAAAAATTATGATTAAACACTTCTTCTTTTCCTGCACCTGCTTGGGACGACATAACTGCGGCTACAATAGCAAAAGGAATGCCTTTATTGGCGGCTTTACTTTCAATTTTTGTTTTATAAGTATTGATAAACGCACTATGTGCCTCTCTGGAAGCTTCTGCCGTAGATACGGCAAATTCATAGCTGTAGCCAACCGTAGTTAATAAGCCAAATAATAATAGGGAGGATATTAATTTTTTCATTTTT
>CAYMSC010000637.1:0-3282 GCA_964392805.1 uncultured Saprospiraceae bacterium | reverse complement strand
TTGACATAATAAGGTCTTATTCAAAAAGTTGATGTTACAATATATTCCTGATGAATATTGCCTCCAGTAATGATAACATCATTACATTCTAAGGAGGCATGTCCTTTTAATTGTTGAGTTTCATCTCTTTTAAAACCAATAAATAAGGTTGATTTATATCCTTTTCTATTTAGTAAAATTCTTGCTGTAAGTGCTTTATTGTAACATTTGATGAATGGTAAGTATTTCGAAATAATTTGGATGATGAAAATTACTTGATGAAGTTCGTCTTTATTAATTACCGTTTGATTTGATTTGTTTTCTGGCGTATTTTTTAGCCAGATTTTAATTTTGTCAAATGGGCGAAAACGCAAATTAATTTCCACTATAATAGCAGTGGAAAACGCTCTAATTAATAAACATTTCTCCTCTTTGGAGAAAGAAAGAAATGTTTTAAATTTTCTCAGATAATTCACTGTTTTATCTTTTTTGTAAAAGAATCAACCATACTTCTCTAAGAAAAGTACAACTTTCATCGCTTGATGAACCTCGTATAAGGCATTATATATATATTCATCGGTATGAGAAATCTTCTTAACCCTCATCATCTTTTCTTGGATTTGTTTCCAATTGATAAAATCATAAGAAGGTTTTTTTGAATACTTTTCCACAAATTTTTTTATTTCTTCATATCCATCAAAAGCACTTAACATATAAGATGGAATAGTAGAGGTTCGTGAATTTTTTTGATAAATAAATTTATTCGAATTTGTCCATTTAGAAATAGCTTTTCTATAAAAAAGTCTACCTTCTCCATCTTGATATTTTTTTGTTTCTGGAATAGATAAAAAGAAATTAATCAAATCTAAATCTAACCAAGGATAAGAGATTTGTACGTTATGAGAATAAGAGAATGCAGCTTCGTTTTCTAATCTACACGCAATTGGATAGTTTTTTAACATATTACCTATATATCCATTTAAGTGTACCGTTTTGAAAATACGATGAAATTCATTTTGAATTTTATCATCCAATTCTTTGTCCATTAACAATGAACTATTTTTGGAAAGTTCTTGGTAGGATAAGATGGATATATTGAATCCTTGGTTTTCAAAAAACGATTTTAGAATTGAGGTCGAATTAATGGTATATTGTAACACTTTTTTAAAACCAAAAGTATTGACAGCTTTAAGTGCTTGTATTATTTGCCCGCTCTTAATAATATTTGATATATAGTTAGGGGGATAATTTAAAGTAATTCCTTCGTCTCCACCAAAGCCAGATAATATATTAGAAATTCCTAATTGAGAAGCCTTTTCATTGATAAAATTAACCGCTTCGTAACTTTCAATACTTGAAGGAGATTTATGTAATTCTAAAGCTGTATTGATTTGTTCAAAGAAGGAACTTCGATCTCCGCTAATGAAAAACTGATTTTGCAATTTTATATCCTGCTTAATATTTTCTGTCATTTCTCTTTCATCAGGAATATTATATTTGTTTTTGATTCTTTTGTTTGGCAAGGCTAATGTGAAACTGTAAAAATCTATTTGGTTCTGTTTACACAAAGGAGTGGCAATTGCATTAATTCCACCAGAATCTAACCCTCCGCTAAAATGAGCACCAATTTTATCTTTAGAAAGTATTCTTCGCGATACAGCTTTTTGCAAATGTTCTTGAAAGGCCTCTATATATTCTGAGTCTTTTTTAAATCTAATTTTCTTAAACTTAAACTTGTGGTACTCTTTGACTCGAAGATTTTGATTCTTAAAAGTTAATTGATGCCCCGGAGCTAATCGTTTTATAAATTTATAGCTAGTAGTTTCATGACTGGGGGGCATGAGTACAGCTACTTGCTGTTTTAAATAATAGAAGTCGATTTGCTTATCTAATCCATTCACTGCAAGTAAACCATTGAGCTGGGAAGAAAAGAAGAAATTGTTTTGATGGAAATAATAATAAAATGGACGTATTCCTAAAGGGTCTCTAAAAACCATTGTAGAATTAGAGAGTGTATCATGAATTAGTATTATGAAATCACCATTGAGATGATGTACAAAATTTAAATTCCATTTTTCGTAAGCATATAAAATTAATTCTTGGTCAGATAATTCTTTTATGTTTTTTGTGATGCCTAATTTTTTAGCTAATTCTGACTTGTTATATAAGATAGAATCACTTGTAATTATATAGCGATTATTTTTGGAAGGAAAAGAGAATAGAGAAGTGTAAGGTAATGATAAACCAATATCCATTTTCCCCAAAATAATGTAATCATTTTTGAAATGACTAAACTTATGTCCATTCTTGATTAATGCTTTTTTTATTTCATCATATGCCTGAACAGCTAAATTAGAATTGGATGCTAAAATGACTCCGAAAATAGCACTCATAAAAATCTACTTTATTTCAATTATACCTTGTTCTATTAGTTGTTGTAAGTAATCAATTACGTGTTCTTGGCACGTTTTAGAGTCTACATCAAATTTTTCAATTAATTTTAAGCAAATACTTTCTATAGAAGAAGGGGTCTCTAATAAATTCCAGATAGAAGTTCCAATTTGATTTAAGTTAATGTAATCTCCACTTTTCATGTTCATAATCATCGTTTCTTCACCAAAAGGAGTTGCAATATAATTTTCAGACACCTTAGATATGATTGAAGAAAGTTGTAGTATTTTTTTTGTCATGGTAAAATTATTTTTCAGCAAATAACTGATTTATATATTTTTCAAGTGATTTATAGTGGGAAATAATTAGACCATTTCCTTTTGGTCGTGTAAAACGATAAAGAGGTAACCCTTGAGCAAGGAAAGAACCATATTCCAACAGTAGTTTTTGAGATTCTTTACTAATTAATGCTTCTCTTCTATAAATATTCTCTTGATAAATAAAAAAAGCTTTTTCCTTTTTTATTCTTTCAAATTTTATTGAAGTTTCTTCATGCCAATCTAACCAAATTACAAATTGCGGGTTTATTTTCTGATTATAAAATTGGTGATTTAATATAACACCAAATTTTTTGAGGTCAGGTCGAATTTTTCTCGATATTAGTGTTTTATCAAGTTCGAGTTCCTCAATAGTATTTTCCCACAACTTACTATGAGGATAAGAAGGAATAATCTGTAATTTCTTTCCTTTTATAATAGGTAAGACATCATCACCAATTACCTTATAACCTTTATTAGAAAAATAATGTAGACTAGTAGATTTTCCTGCACCGGAATTTCCAGTTAGCAAGAAAGACTTATCCTCTTTTACTAAACCTGATGCATGAAGACATAGAATATTTCTTTGTTGTAA
>CAYMSC010000636.1:0-3291 GCA_964392805.1 uncultured Saprospiraceae bacterium | reverse complement strand
TGACTTCTGACTTCTAAATTAATTTTCACAAATTTATCCCGTTTCTAGTATATATTGAGGATTCATTTTTAAAGTTTTTTTGTAAAGATTTCAAAACAGCTACAAACACAAATTAACAACAGCAATATATATCCTTATTTTAATACTTTATAGTTATCTTTGTCGCCATTAAAAAAATAATAAACTAGCTACACCTTTTTGTTAAAACCAGTTGACATATTAAAAGAAAAATGGGGGCATGATGCGTTTCGACCCTTACAGGAAGAAATCATTCAATCTGTTTTAGATGGAAAAGATACCTTAGCCTTATTGCCGACTGGTGGTGGCAAGTCTATTTGTTTTCAAGTGCCAGCCTTGGCAAAGGAGGGTATTTGTATTGTGGTATCGCCCTTGATTGCCTTGATGAAAGACCAAGTGGATAATTTGAAAAAGCGAAATATCAATGCGATTGCTATTTATTCAGGAATGCGATATGCAGATATTGACCGAGCTTTGGATAACTGTATTTATGGCAATGTTAAATTTTTATACCTCTCTCCTGAACGACTAATTACTGACTTGGCACGGGCTCGAATTGCACAGATGAAGGTGAATTTAATAGCGGTAGATGAGGCGCATTGTATCTCGCAATGGGGCTATGATTTTAGACCGCCTTATCTCGAAATTGCGGATATTCGGGAACTACATCCCAAAGTGCCTGTATTGGCTTTAACGGCTACGGCAACAACTCAAGTAGTGACAGATATTCAAGAAAAACTTAACTTTTCTATCCCTAATCTTTTTCAAAAAAGTTTTGAGCGAAAAAACTTAACCTATGTGGTATTAAAAGAAGCCAATAAATACAAAAAGTTATTAGAAATTGTCCATAATGTTAAAGGAACGGGCATTATTTATACGCGTAGTCGAAAGCAGACCAAAGAGGTGGCGGAATATTTGCGAAGGAATAATGTTCGAGCTGATTTTTACCATGCGGGACTCAATCAACCACAGCGAATATTGAAACAAGAAGCTTGGATGAATAATCGAAGCCGAATTATGGTCTGCACCAATGCTTTTGGAATGGGGATTGATAAACCCGATGTTCGGTCGGTCATTCATTTTGATTTACCAAATAGTTTAGAAGCCTATTTTCAAGAAGCAGGCAGGGCAGGACGAGATGAGCAAAAAGCTTATTGTGTGTTATTATACGAGGACAAAGATGGGGAAATATTGCGCAGGAGCTATGAAAATGCTTTTCCACCCATGAAATTGATTAAACAAGTGTATAGAGCTTTAGGAAGTTATTTTCAATTAGCTGTTGGGGCAGGAGTGGGGCGTAGTTTTGATTTTGATATTGGCGCATTTATCCAACGATATAATTTAAAAGCAATTCCAACTTATAACAGCTTGAAAATTTTAAGTCAGGCTGGTTGGTTAGTGTTGTCAGAAACTATTTTTAGACCTTCTTCCATTAGAATCAAAGTCAATCGAGAAGTCTTATACGATTATCAATTGAAGCAGCCCAAAATGGATAAAGTGATAAAATGGGTTTTGCGTTTATATCCTGCCTCTTTAAATCATTTTACTGCTTTTCAAGAAAGTAAAATTATTAATAAAGTAGGTGGTTCAAAAAGTGATTTGACGAAGGCGCTGCAAAAATTAGTACAGGATAAAATTATCGACTACGAAGCGCAAAAAGATAAACCCCAATTGATTTACCTCAAGGAAAGGGTTGATGCAGATAATTTGGCGATTGATATGGCGCTTTATAATTTTAGAAAAAAAAGATACTTAGAAAATGTCAACAATGCCATTGAATATGCCGAAACGCCTCGTTGTCGCAGCCGCCAATTATTAAAATATTTTAGCGAAGCCGATGCTCCACTTTGCGGGACTTGTGATGTCTGTATAGGTCGAACAAAATCCGATGTAGATGAACAAGCCTACGAAAGATACAAAGTCAAAATCCAACGACTAGTCAAAAGAGAAAAACTAAGCCCCGAAGAAGTCTCCACTGCTTTTGGCAATAAACGAGTAGAACAGGTTGAACAGATTTTGCAATATTTAATTGATGAAGGATTTGTAGATATCCTAGACGGAAAAGTAATATGGAAAGTAACATAGCTCTCTGAGCTGTGAATCAGGTAACATAGCTCTCTGAGCTGTGAATTAGTATGCTAGCTATTAAAGATGTAAATTTTGAATCTCAACTTCAAATTCAATTTCAACTTCAAAAATTTAGTGCATACCCTTGAAGTTGAGTTTGAATTTGAATTTTTATTCATTGAGAACTTACTTACTGATGTTACGCACAAGCACCAAAGGTGCGATATATATTAACATGGGGCGAAGGCCCTATGGAATGGAATGCGGAAAAAATGCTAGCTCTGAAGGAGCGAGATAAAACATCGAACGATTTATGCTGTACCTTTGGTGCTATATTTCGGTATGCTTTAGAAACATTGGGTTATTACCCAATGCTGTTATATGTCGCACCTTTGGTGCTCAAAAAAAATTCTTTGCGTAACATCAGTTACTTAAAGAAAATCCTTACTAATTCCATTAACCAACCTTTTATCCACCATAATTTTTTAGAAGACTATTTTTGTAATCCTAAAACCGACAACTGACAACCGCCAACCATGAAATTAAACATCAATTTTCTAAGCTACCAACCTCAACTCAAAGTTAAGAAAGAAGAAGGCAAACGGTATATTTTTTGTGCCATCCGCAAAAAGTATTTGGTATTACAACCAGAAGAATTGGTGCGACAACTAACCATCGAGTATTTAATAGCGGACCGAAAATATAATAAAAATAGCATTCATGTTGAAAGAGGATTGATGGTCAATGGTTTAACCAGACGGTCCGATATTCTTATTTATGACACGGAAGTTACCCCTTATTTATTGGTAGAATGTAAGGCCCCAAAGGTGAAAATAACGCAAGCTGTTTTTGACCAAATTGCTCGATATAATCTTACCTTGAAAGTCAACTATTTATTAGTTACGAATGGTATTGATACTTTTTGCTGTGCAATGAACTATGAAGACCAATCTTATCGTTTTTTAATGGAAGTACCTAGGCAGTAGGCAGAAAGCAGTTTAAATAATGTATTAATCAAAAAATCCCAACGGGACAAAATATCATAACCTATGATGGGGCGATAGAGGAGAGATTTAGGTAATCTATCATGAACCTGAACCGCCAACCGAAAAAAAACTGTTACTTTTTTATATCCTTGCATTATGCTATTGAAAACACCCTTAAAAATATTTCATTACCGTACACTTTTTACTGAATCACGCACTT
>CAYMSC010000635.1:0-3295 GCA_964392805.1 uncultured Saprospiraceae bacterium | reverse complement strand
GAGGTTTATGAGGTGCTGCAAGCTGCCTACTGATTTACTGCCAATCCTTATAAGGTGTTTTCACCAAGCTTGAATTATAATACTTTGGGTCGCCTGTCACCTCTGCGCCAACCCATCTAGGAATGGGTATCTTCTGTATTTCGCTGTGCAATTCAACCTCTGCAATGGCTAATCCTTCGTTATCTCCTCTAAAAATATCAATTTCCCAAACATGGTCTTTTTTAGGAATGATATACCTCGTTTTGTCTATAATCGGCTGATGACATAACAGAATTAAAGCTTCGGCTTCTCTGACAGGAATTTGATATTCAAATTCTTGTCTAGTCATGCCTCTATTAACGCCTTTAATGGTTAAAAAACCTTGTCTGCCTTTGATACGGACTCTTACGGTTCTTTCTTTATCGGTATTTAAATAGCCTTGTTTGATGACCATTCTATCCTTTGCATAGGATTTCCAGGTATTGTTTTTTAAGAGGAATTTTCTTTCTATTTCTTTTGCCATTTTTTATGTGTGTTTTAGTTTTCTCGTTTTTGATGCTTTACTAGGAGGATTGGCCTACGGATTTTATTGATTAAGCGGATGGTAAACGGATTTTTCTTTTTATACGTGTTCTTGACTGCTACTGCTAAAAGATACCACTAACCATTCACAACTAAGCACTAAAAACTAGTTTCGTTCGTTCTTCTTTATCCGTTTCCGAGGTTTATCCAAGGTAATAATCTTCTTGGGCTTAACGGGCGTCTGCTTGTTTCCACCTTTTTTCTTTGGCGGCATAGGCCCTCTTAATTTGATAATCAAGCCATCTAAAAATTTACGGACAATTTGGTCGCCACAAGGCACAAAACTAGGATGGTCATCTGCTCGAAAAAGGTCATTCAATTGGCCTTTGTTGACTCGCAGACCTGCCAAGCCTATAATTTCGACCATATCTTCGGTACGCAATTTATGTGCGACCCTTAATTTTTTCATTATATCATTATTTGTTAGTCCCATATTGCAAAGGTAATTCAATTTAGCTTTTCAAGAAGTAGGAAATAAAACAAAGTTATAATTTAGTCGTTTTTAGGAAAATTAACTGGTAGTGCAGACTTTAGTCTGTCCCGTTCAAAAGTCTTTAGACTTTTTCGCCTTGCCTCCCTAATGACTAAAGGAGCCAAGCCTAAAGGCTTGGAAACAGGACAGACTGAAGTCTGCACTACCGATTAGCTAATCTATAAATACTATTTAAAAATCCGTTGTCCTTAAATTATCCATTGTATATTTTTTATACAATGGATAATTAAAAGTCAACGGATTTTGATAATTTTATCCTTATTTGGTATTTATTATTGAAACCTCAAATCAACATCACATTATGAAACCTCAACACCTAATTGCTGTACTTTGCCTATACTTTTTTACAGCCTGCCAAACTTCCAATACCTCAACCGAGTCCACTACAAAGGCTCCTGCTGAACAAGAAAAAGTAACCACTTCACCTGTAGCCGAACCTCAAGCCTCCATAACACCAGACCGTACACCTAACACCTATCGCAATGAAAACTGGCGTCCAGAAGAAGGCAATTATTACTTTTCGGAAACATGGACGTGGGAATTTTATAATGAATTGCTTCCTACCGATGACCCAAATCACAAAGGTACTTTTACGGTTTACATGGACCGACCAACTGGTACAATGCTATTACCCAAAGAACATCTAGACGAAATGACAGATTGGATAATTGTACATCCCGACGGCCGCTATACGACTGCCTTCACAGACGTACACGGCAAACCACATATCACGAAACAAAAAATGACGGACTTTAAAGAACATAAATTCTATCTGAGTATGCAACAAGAAGACTTTGAGAAATACTTTACTAAAAAGGAAGGGCAAAAAGAATTTGGAGCAAATAAATACGGCTGGGAAACAATTATGGCAACGTCCTATCAAATGACCTTCGAACAAACCAGTGATATTTCCCATCTACATCTTTTGGAGATGCCTTTTTCTGTTCGAGGTTTATACTTAGTCAGTCAAACCAATGGAGACTTAAATTTCCCGCTTAATCTAAACTTTGGCTATTTATTACCCGAAAATTACTTGGTAGTAAGTGAAGAGACGGCGTTTGGTGGCAAAAAATTGGGCTTCTATTTAAAATCTGTTTCCCCTGGAGAATACTTCGTTAACACAACAACCTACACCTTAGACCATTAGTTTTTTAGTTGTTAGTGGTGAGTTGTTAGTGGTTAATCTAGCTAAGCAATTAACCACTCACCATTTACAACTAACCACTAAAAAAACTTAATTCTTGTTTTCTAACAGCTTATGGTATTTATTATTCATATCCACAAATTTGGTCTTAAACTCCTGTACTTTTTGGAGCATTTGTTGGTTAGATTGGGCTGCTGATTGATTGACCATTTCTAATTCTTGATTGCGCTCAACGATACCGTCTACTTTTGCTTTTAGATTCGCCAGTTCATGGTGGGTATCGTAATGCTTTTTCTCCCAATATTTAAGGTCTTCTTTGAATTTTGCATTTTGGGCTTTCAAGGAACGAAGTTTTGCAACGAAAGCTTTATTTTCTTCAATTTCTTTTTCCAATCGCTCGGATTTATTGGTCAATTTAACCACTTTTTCTTCAGCAACCTTCAATTTTCCTTTTAGGTCTTTAAACTGCCGATTAAAAGCCGCTCTATCATTGTTCCACTCTTTTAGATTGGTCGTATCTTGCTTGTATTTTTCCGTTAGTTTGGCATGTGTTTTTTTCAAACGTTCCAATTCAGTTGTCGTTTGTTGACTGGTCACTTTATAGTCTTGCTCGCTGTTTTTTAGTGTAGCATATTTAGTTTCTATGGAGGCTAACTTTTCTTTGACGGCATCCAACTTGGTAGCTTGTGTTGATTCTATCTCCGCCAATTTTTGGCTTATGCCATCATTTTTCTTCTTTAAACGATTGACATCCTTCTCCCCTTTTTTGACTTGCTTTTCTAAAGATTTATTGGCTTTGTCTGCCACTTTAAAATCTTCTTTCCAAGTGCCTTCTGTCCGCTTTTTCCAAAAGTAACCAATCGCTGCGCCCAAGGCTAAAGCTAATAACGCTAACAACACTAAACTAATCGTGGTTATTTTTAACATAATTTTTGAATGATGAATATTCAACGATGAACGATGAACTATAAACTATGAATGATGAATTCGTTATAAGAATAAGGATAGTCGGAGCTACCGACTGCGAACTGCCGACTGTATTATAGACGTAAAAATAACCAAAAGTGATGCCTATTCCGCAAAAATAATGGGTGGAG
>CAYMSC010000634.1:0-3297 GCA_964392805.1 uncultured Saprospiraceae bacterium | reverse complement strand
ACTTTCCAAGGCGTTGCATGTTTGGCAAAATACAACACCATATGACTAAATTTATCAAAATTTGGTATTCTAAACCCTGTATAAATATTAGGTTCACTTCCTCCTTGTAATCGTTCAATTATTTTGGTGTCTAACAGATTCGATTTTGCTTTACTTTTTAATAATTGTATCTGTTCTTTTAGCTTATTTTTAACTTTTACTGATAAATCCTCTCCATTCTTTACTAATTTCCAAAATTCCTTAGGGCTTTTTATTAGTCGAATTAATTTTCCGTTAGAAACACTAGGCATCTCTCCATTTTCATAATTTCGCCAAATATTTATACCAAATCCTAATACTGCAGCCATTTTTGTTGCTGGTAAATCATATTGTTTTCTTATTTGAATAATTTCCTCTTTAAAAGGAATATTATATTTTGTTCGATACTGGTTATAAACTTGTGTTAAACTCAGTTCCATCTGTTCTTCGGATTCAAACTTTTCACCACTATCTTGACATAGGTAATACTGATGAAAAATATTGAATTTTTCCTTTCTATAGGTTAATTCTTGTTTCTCCAACATCAATTTCATGGCTTTTCCTGTTATTGGACTTTTCATATTTTTATTTTTTAAAAGGAAAACTTAAAGGATGTTCTGCTGTATGAAAGGAAATACATATAACTTGTGCACTATCTAGTCCTAATGTAATTTTAATATAAATTTCATTTCTTTTAATGATAACGCCAAATACCCACATATCCGCACCGCCCATCATCTTTTCGGTCATAGGACCTTCACAATAATCTTCTACTTCTAATTCACCTAATATTTCTTTAACTTTAATAACTGTCAATTCTAGATCTAAAAGTGTTTGTGCATTTTTAGCCCTATCTTTCCTAAACAATAAACCCCATATTCGAAGTTTTACTTTAAAGTTATTTAGAAACTCTTCTACTTGTTGTTCTGTAGTCATAAGTTTTAAAGGTTTATCTTATAAGCGCATTTACCACTTTAAAGTTCAAAAATAATTATTTTTACACATAAAAACAATTTTAAAATTTAAAATTTTACATTTATTATATTATTCAATAATTCATTTCATGAATTAACTCAACTAATCAATATTTAATAATTACGAATAATTCCCAACCACCAACGAATAAAAGTCCATCCTCCGCAAATAATAGTTCGCTCCATTTCTAGCCATACTTCAACATATTTTTACAACAAAAAAGAAGAAATCCCCGCTCCTATTCATCACTAAAAAGATTTCATTAACCTAATAATAACCCTAACAGTTATTGCGTTTAATGTTAAAATCATTTTACTTTGTAATTCAAAGTACTTTTAAAAATAAAAATCATGAAAAATCAAAACAGCAGTTTCTTCGAGCGCATCAGCCAATGGTTCCAACAATCTTTATCGATAAAATTGGCCTCTATTGGTGTCATCATGCTTTTATTAATGATACCCAATGCGATGGTTCGAGAATTAATTTATGAAAGAGAATATTTACAAAAATCGGTTATTGATGAAGTCGGTGCTAAATGGGGTAAAGCGCAAACTTTGATTGGTCCTATTCTAGCTATTCCTTTCAAAGAAGCGCAAACTAGAATAGATAATAAAGGAAAAGAGAAAATCATCGAAATCACAAAAACAGCTTATTTCCTTCCCGAAAATCTTAAAATCAATGGAGAACTAATCCCTGAAATCAGAAAACGTAGTCTCTACAAAGTCAATTTATACAAAGCCAATTTGCAGGTCGAAGGCAATTTCAGTGATTTAGGATTCGATTTTCTATCTCTTCAAGCTGAACAGTTCGAATTTGACAAAGCTAAAATCATTTTTGGTATTCCCGATATGGCTGGTATTGAGGATAATATTTTCTTGCACTGGGGAGAACAGAACCTTCGAATGCAGCCAGGAGTTGCACAATCTCAAATACTAAATTCAGGGGTAAGTGTTCCTGTTGACCTGACAGGAAAAGAGGTAAACCTTCCCTTTAGTATGAACCTAAAATTAAGAGGGAGTCAGACCATTCATTTTGCGCCCATTGGTAAAGAAACCGTTGCTGAATTGAATTCAAGCTGGAAAACACCCAGTTTTGAAGGCAATTTTCTTCCGAATCATCATGAAATTTCCGAATCAGGTTTCTCTGCCAATTGGAAGGTCTTAGATTTCAATAGAAATTATCCACAACAATGGATTGGGAATGACAACCAATTGTCTAGCCATACTTTTGGCTTAAAACTATTTGCCTCTGTTAATGAATATACTAAAAACACTCGCTCGGCGAAGTACGCTTTTCTACTGATTAGCTTAAGCTTTATGGTTTTCTTTTTCTTTGAAATTATCAATGGGCTAAACATCCATTCGATTCAGTATATTTTTATTGGTTTAGCGATAAGCATTTTTTACATCTTACTGCTTTCTCTATCAGAACATATCGGATTTAATGCTGCCTATTGGGTTTCTACTTTAGCTATTATTGGATTGATTGTTCCTTATAGTGCGGCCATTCTAAAGGATAAAAAACGGACAGGTATTTTGGCAGCTATCATTGGTGCGATTTATACCTTCATTTTCATCATTCTTCAATTAGAAGACTATGCACTTTTAGCAGGAAGTATAGGCTTGTTTGCAGTATTGGCGATAGCGATGTTATTATCTCGGAAGATTGATTGGCATACTTTGAAGCGGAGTGTTTAAAATATTTTTCTACCATTTAGATGTTTAAGTTCATTTAGTTTTCTAGATGTTCTTCAATGTCTAAATGGTAGAAAAATTATTCCTTCAAAAAACTCCAAGCCGCAAAAGCCTGCCCCCAATAATATACCTGAATAACCAAATCTCTAGGAATTGGTTGCCCGCTTAAATTGATGGAATATAAAACATAATTTGCGACTATTCCCAAAGCTCCAATTACCCCCATCCAACGACGAAAATTGGCATCTTCTGCATCGTTTTTAAAAATTAATACCGATAAAGAACGCCATAAAAGCAAAACCGCTAATGTAAATAATACCGCACCTATTTTTGCTGCATCCTCAAGATGAGGAGCTAAGGTTAGATGAAATAAAATAAATGCCGTTGCTATGGGAAGTAATAATAAAAAATCTTTTCCATAAGCTGGTTTGGTAGCATCATTACGCAATCGAAAATGAAAGGCTAAGGCTAATAAAGCGGTAGACCCTAAAAATGGAATAGTCGCTATTTTTAACCAATCTTCCCCTAAATCCAACAAAATATCGCCAATAAATGCACTAAAGAGGCTGAATAGCACCCATTTTCCTTCTGGTCGTTTATCTGAAAAAAG
>CAYMSC010000633.1:0-3300 GCA_964392805.1 uncultured Saprospiraceae bacterium | reverse complement strand
CTGTTACCCATGTTTAGTCCCTACGGGACTTGGGGACAAATCTCAATTGCGCCCGGCAAGCATCATGTTTTTTTTAAATATGGACTCCACAGAATAGCAAAATAAACGTATAATAAGATTGATAAAAAGATAATTTAAATTAAATGTTAACTTATATCTATCTTAAAAACAGCAGCTTACAAAATGCTATAAAATACAAATAATTTTTCTTTGGATTCTACTTTCAAATGCTTTAATTATTACTTATCTTTACATAGAATTTCATAAGTCCCTCCTTGCAATCATATAAAATAGTAGTTATTGATTGCCCTAAATTTTTCAATAGTACTACCACAGACTGCGAATTAAATAACCTACCTATCAACATTTTGATTGAAAATAATCATTCATCACCAAGATGAGGTTTGTTTTAATTGATTATTCGATAAGTCGTTATTTAATTCGCATTTTTTATTTTGTCCCATGTATTATAGTCTATACACCACTTCTAATAATAGACAAAATTTCATACTATGAAAAAGACACCACGCTTTTTAGTAACCGTTTTTATTTGTTTTTTAAGTACTTTTTTGTTTGCACAGGTAAGCTTGTCTAACTATTCTACTTATACCTTAGATGTAGTTCCATTCAAAAGTCAATATGATAATATTCTTACAGATAAAGACATCGACTTGACTTTCCACAATCTAACAAGAGTTGAAGAAAACGGAGACTTATTCATTCGTGTAAATTTTGTCCTAGGTCTAAAATCTAACTATTTATTACAAACGGCTATTCCGGGAACTGGATTTGCCTATCGCATAGACTATCAAATGCCTATGTATCGAGTAAGTATTATTGACAAAAATGGGATATTGTTGTTACAGAAAATGTATGGTGGAGAAAAAAGGACCGCTCTTTATGGCGAAGAATTACGTATTGGTAGTGTAGAAGATTTAAAATTTGAATGGGAGACTAATCGAGAGGAATTTTATGCACTGTTAGAAAAACAACCAGAAGAATTGCCTCAACAAGAAATGTATGAAGAAATAAGAATTGCTGTACTTGATAAAGCACAAGAATTAGCAATTGAAAATGGCACAGCCGTGGCAACAGGAAATGAAATCTCTCCTTTAGCCGAAACGCCCATTGCTGCTGCCGAAATAGAAACGCCCGAAAAACCAAGTCAAGAAACGAGAAAAAGACCAGAAAGTAGACCTAATAAATCCAATGTAAATATCTATCGAAGGCCCGACCCCAAACGAACTAAAAAAGAGGATCCTAGTGAACCTAAATTAAGTACAACTTCAGGACAACTATTTGATTTGAATGGATTCTTATCCGTCGATGCTTGTTCAAAATTTAGTTATCAAGTTACCAATAATCATCCTTTTGCTACACTGACCATGTTGATACAAGATGACCCAACAAAGGAATCGGATGAATATATTTTAGGACCAGGAGAAACCAAGTTTTTCAAAGGATTACCCGATAAAAATGCTTGGATAAAAGCTTTGTATGAAAAAGGAGATTTCCAAGAAGACCAAATAAATATTAAAGAAGAACTAAATCTAATTGCTACCGAAGCAGATAAACCACGAGTTGTTACGACCTTATTAGACCAATTTTTTGAACAAGTTAAACCGAGTATCATTTTTGCGCCCAAATTTAATTCAGATACAGATGAGGTTACAGATTATGAACCTGAAAATAATTTTTGGCAAGAACAATTACGAGCTTTCTTAGCACAACAAACTTATGCAAATCTTACGAAAGGAGAACAAAATAAGATAGCTAGAGAAACCGTCCGATTATTAAAAGTAAAGGCACTTAGAACGATTTCTGAAACAGTAGAAGCAGATTTAGACAATGAGGCACAGCAAAAACTAATTTATCCACTCATAAAAGGAAGTAAAAACTTTAAAAATATTACTCCATTTTTGGCTTTTGAATACAGTCAATCTGCCTTTTTAAATGAAGGGATAAATGAGTTTTGGAATCAACAAAGAAACTCTCGAGTAAGTGTTAGTTTTAGGCTACCGTTTGAATGGCAATTAGGAAGAAGAAATACAGGAGCTTATTCTACCTTAAATATCAAAGCTTCTTTTGAGTCATTATTATTTGATTTCAACCAAAATGAGTTTCAAGCCTACGCAATAGACCCTGAAGGTACTTTTTTAGAACCTGAACAAGTATTGCCAGAAGAACAACTTTCCATACAAACTACTCATTTAAGTGCTGGTTTGGCTTGGAAATTTTATTTTCCAGTGCCCATAGTTGAAATAGAAGGTGGTGCATTTTATAGCCATAGCACCCGATTATTATGGGGTACGGACCAAGGGCAATTTCCAAGAAGATTGTTTAGCCCAGAAAACGAAATCATTCCAGATGTAGTGAATTTAAGTAGCTTTAGACCCTATCTTGGTGCAAAGATTGGGCTTCCGCTATATCTATCAGGCTATAAATTTAGTTGTGATTCTAATTTAAGAAATATCCATCTCTTTGCGGGATTACGGGTATTTCCAGTGAATTTTTCTAGGAATGAAAATTACGATGTATTCATTAGAGATGCCGCAGATATTGATTTTATTCCTGTTCCTTTACAAGACGGACAATCCGAATTCCTCTTTCATTTAATGATTGGAGGAGCTTTTGAATTTTAAGAAACTATTTAAGTGCTAGGAGCATAGCCGTCAGGCTAACGATCTGAAATAGCTATTTTTTAAACCTAGACACGTTGAAAACGTTAAAAATATTGGTTTGAAGATGAAATCTTCAAACATCGACAGAAACGTAAGTCATTGATTGTCAGCAACTATTTTCTTAGCCTGACGGCTATGGTGCTAGGAGCTAAGTTATTCCCTATAGGAATAGTTTTTATCGAAAATCTTAAATCATAAATTTTAAATCATACATCATACATCTGTTAATTTTGGATTTTTGATTAGTAAACCAATATAACTAGGTGGATTTATGAAGAGTAATTTTTTTGACCTAATACCAAACATTTAGACAAATTATTACTAAAATCTGGCTTTTATAAAATATAACACTTATCTTATATGCTTATATCAATTCCCCCTTATTTTGATATGGTGCTAATGGTTTAAATTACCAAAAATTAGTTTAGCTGTTTTGCCTAAATCCAGCTCGCTAATTTATTATCAACATTTTTCAGTTTTTTATCCCATTCTTAAGTAATACGGATTGATTAATCGGGTAAAATTTAGAGCTAAGATTTTTTCGATAGTTTTTGCCAAAAAATCAATGCATAGCCTAGCTATGGATTTATTTTTTGGTGAAAAATAGCGAGAAAAGATA
>CAYMSC010000632.1:0-3316 GCA_964392805.1 uncultured Saprospiraceae bacterium | reverse complement strand
TGATACCGAACAGGATATTTTTTATAAGCTTTAGTCGCTTGAAAAGTTTGTGCTAAGAAAGTAAGATAGGTTTTTGAGTGCAAAACTAAACTTCGTACATCGAGCATTTCCTCCACACCATACCGCTCTAAAATAGCTTCTGCTACATCAAAACGCTCTACCGCAGACATCGACAAATCATCTACATTCATAAATGCTTTGGTGGCTTTGGCGGCTTTATATTGACTACCTTCCTCTTTGAGTACGAGTTGAGCGGCATATTCAAATTTGTTGGTCGTTTTAGCTGTCATTTCCGTTTGGAAATGTTCTCGGTCAATGTCGATAGGGTAGGTGAGGTGTTGGTCTTTTCCATTTCTTTCTGCAATGAAGGTGATTACCTCATTCGCTAATTCGGTCGTTGTGAAATCTCTAGGATAAGGGAATACGGTGGTATCAAATTTTAAAATTTCGTCCTTCCAAACCCATTGCGAATCATCGGTATGATGGTCTAAGGTTGGAATGGTTTCATCCCCTTCGTGCCAAACCCGATTGAGCCATTTAGTGGCATTTTTTCGACCGGGAAATACCAAATAATCTCTTGCACGTGTGATGCCTACATACAAAACTCTTGCTTCTTCTTCTAATGCTGCTTTTTTAGCTATTGTCTTTACTTCACTAGCATTAATCCGTTCTTC
Organism: uncultured Saprospiraceae bacterium; assembly: GCA_964392805.1. Classification (GTDB taxonomy): domain Bacteria; phylum Bacteroidota; class Bacteroidia; order Chitinophagales; family Saprospiraceae; genus JAFMDF01. The sequence continues at coordinate 2,642 of CAYMSC010000632.1, read as the reverse complement.
TAATAGGGTATTTCTGCTTTGGTCTGCATAAGGATTGACCCAATAGCGCAACCAACGATTTCCTAAAATATTATCTAAATCAACCTCATCCGTTTCTGGAACAATTTGGACGCCCCAAATTTTATCTCGCAGCTTACCTTCCAAGTCGTGACAAATCACCATCGGCCATTCTAATCCCTTACTTTTATGATAAGTCATCACATTAACGGTATCTCTCCCTGCTCCCGAACTTTGATTATCCAAGCCTTCTGCACCTAAATTATTGAGCCATAATAGAAATCCGCCAAGAGTAGCGGCGGAATGGAGTCGATTACAATTTTCTTCGTAGGACAAGGCAAGTTGACGCAATTCATCCACATTGCCCAAGCGTTGTGGACCATTGCCCCATCCTGCAATAATTCGTCTTAAATCCAATTCTTCTAAGACCAAATTAATGATTTCAGAACTAGATAATTCTGCCCCTTGGATTCTCAAATCATTGAGTTGTTGGATATAATCGGCGTTGGTCCCCCATTGCCAGTCACTCACTTCTCCTCTTTCAAATAATTCTAAAAAGACTAAGCGGTCCTCCACAATTTCTTTCAGTGGTTTGCCCGATGCTAATTTCAAAATCTCGGCAATAGACAAGGCATCATTTCTACTAACAATAAATTTTAAACAGGCCAATACTAATTTTGCTTCGGCGGTTTCTAATAGACCCGCCCTAGAGATAGCTGCCTTAATGCCTGCTCGATGTAAGGCTTCTGCCATGACCCCACATAGTGCATTGGATTTGCACAAAACGGCAATATCGCCTGGCTCAATTAAGCGAGGTTCTGCCTCTTCTTTTGGAAAAACGAGCTTGCCTGATTCCAATGTTTTTTTGATAGAGGTAGCAATACAATTTTCCATCCAAGGTCGACCGGGCATTCGCTTTTCGCCATCGTAGTGCATATGCCAGTGTATCAAAGGATTGCCCACAAACGCTAACATTTCTTGGTCTTTGACTTCCTTTTTAAGTTTTTCTTCTGTTCGCTGTGGTTCTAATGCCACTTGTGCTTCGGGCAAATCACTAAAAGCTTTGCAGAAAATAGCATTCGTCGCATTGACCACACCTGCCCGTGACCGCCAAGAATAAATCTGAATATCTTCCTTTTTCACCCCACCCGATTGCTTGATAATTTCCATCATCAAACTAGGGTCTGCCCCTCTAAAACCATAAATAGATTGCTTCGGGTCGCCTACCCAAATAGAGTGTTTGGCAAATTGAGATAACTTTAAAAATATTTCTAATTGAATTGGACTTGTATCTTGAAACTCATCGACCATCAATAAGTCTAATTCCTGTTTTAAAACTTCTTGTACTTGTGGATTGACTAATAATTGTTTGACCTTTAACTCCATATCGGTATAGTCAATCAGTCCACGCCGTTTTTTGTAAGTTTCATATTCTTTGATGGCTTCAATAGCAATGTCAAAAATACCATAAATGAATTGCTGAATATCTTGATGAAAGGCTGGGTCACTATCGTGTTTTAGAGCAATATCTTTTAGATTTTCGACCGCATCTCTACTTTTTGCCCCCACTTTCGTCTTACTAATTTTAACCCATTCATGCCATTCTAAAGCTCCTTTTAAGTTGAGTTTTTTGAGCATGCCTTTAAAGGTGTCGACCCCACCTTGAGTTACTTTAGTAGAATCTTCATTTGCTTCTAGTTCTTCGATAGTGCGTGCTAATTCTCCCTTTAATTCAGCGAGCATTGCCTCACTTGATTTTTTAGAAGGTTTACCAAGAAATTTCTTAAATTCGTCAAAAGAAAGCACTTTGCTTTTTTCTAAAACTTCGGTCGAAAAATCATTAGCCCGAGCAATATCCGTCACATCTTTTACCGCCTTTCGCCAATCGTAATCCCCTTTTTTATTCAAGCCCAAACGGTTACTGTAATGCTCCATCTGCTCCATTCGTTCTTGCGTCAAAACGGTAGATAAGGATTGATTGAACATGAGTTGGTGGTCACCATCGGCGATAATATCAACTTGAGGAGACACCCCTGCTTCAAATGCAAAGCGCTTCAATAATTTTACCCCCAAACCATGAACCGTTCCAATGAGGGCATTGGCAAGTTGGTCTGCTTCGTCGGTCAAGTTCTGTTCTAAGAGTTTGACCCGAACCCGTTCTTGCAATTCCGCTGCTGCCTTATTTGTAAAAGTAGTAGCAATAATGCCACTTGCACGCACGCCTCCTTTGAGCAAAGCCACCATTTCTTCTGTAAGGCGGTAAGTTTTTCCACTACCAGCACCCGCAGAAATAATTTTGATATTTTGTAGTTTTCCTTTTTTCATTTATTGAATATTCAGTAGAGTAGAGAACAGAGACCACTTTGCTGAGAGAGCAGAGACTAGACTTATGAGAATAGCTCATTAATAGTTTCTATTAGCTCAATTTTGCGTAAAGCGGAATGTTCTTTAAATTTTATCTGTATAGAATCCGTTGCTAACCAAATCCGTTATTAAAAAAATAGTAAGTAACGTATAATTATCACTTATTTATTTGACACCCTAACTATTCTAAATAATTACCAATCATCTATTGCGAAAAACGCCCACTAAATTAGTACTAAATTTTGCACTAGACCACAATGTGTATTATCATTTTTAATAAG
>CAYMSC010000631.1:0-3319 GCA_964392805.1 uncultured Saprospiraceae bacterium | reverse complement strand
GATGGGGATAAAAAATACAATTTATCTGTAATCGAAAGTTTAACCAAAAAAGCTAAGAAAAACGGAGCGGATGTAATTAGCTTCCATGAAATGTCTATTACTGCTTACACTTTTACAAAAGAGCTGAGTTACAAAGAAATGACTGATTTAGCAGAAGAAGTGCCAAACGGTGAAAGTATCAAACAACTAATAAAAATTTCAAATGAAAATAACATAGCTATCCTTGCAGGCTTAGTAGAAAAGGAAGGCGATAAAATATACAATACTTATGTTTGCGTATATCAAGGAGCCATTATCGCTAAATTCAGGAAACTGCACCCATTTATTAGTAAATTTATGGTAGGTGGCAGTAACTATGAAGTTTTTGATTTAATGGGCTGGAAATGTGGCATTTTAATTTGCTATGATAATAATATTATTGAAAATGTAAGAGCCACAACTTTATTGGGTGCCGAATTAATTTTTGCCCCACATGTAACAGGTTGTACTCCATCTGCAATGCCTGGAAGAGACTATGTAGCCGATAAATTTTGGCAAAATAGAGAGGTAGACCCTGTTTCTTTAAGATTAGAATTTGATGGACCAAAGGGAAGAAGATGGTTAATGCGCTGGTTACCTGCAAGAGCCTATGATAATGGCGTTTATTACGCCTTTACAAACCCAATAGGATATGACGGGGAACATTTAAAGAATGGAAATTCGATGATTATAGACCCTTACGGAGAAGTTCAAAGTGAAATAAAATCGTTTGATGACGAAATTACAATTGCGACACTTACTAAAGAAAAAATTCCATTGGCGGGAGGATTTAGGTATAGGAATGCTCGAAGACCAGAATTGTATAGAGACATAATCGGCAAAGAACATGCTTCTAATTTCAAACCTGTTTGGATAAAAGAAAAGGAGAAATAGATGTAAACCAATTAACCAAAACAAAAAACAGGATGGATTATCAAGCAACAGCTACTCAAAAACTAAAAGATTGGTTTAAAAGATTTGCAGATAAAGAATGTAAAGGCGTTTCGTCTTTGTACTTTAACCTTTCCAATAAGATTGCTAATGACGATGAACTTATAAAAATAGCTTCGTTTTGTAAAAAAAGACAACCAATGCCAAACTTGTTTTTGGCATCCATTCATTATTTACTTTTAAACAAGCCATCAGAGGAACTTTCAAAATATTATCCTTCCATAACAACGGACTACAAACAAGATTTACCTTTTGAAATGTTTAAGGAATTTTGTTTAAGAAACGCTGCGGAAATAATAGCATTAGAACAATCGAAAATTGTTCAAACAAATGCGTTAAACAGGAGTGCTTACATCATGCCTATTTTATCTAATTTATTTGATTCCGTTAAAATAAATTTAATAGATATTGGAACTAGTGCTGGACTAACACTGAATTTAGATAAGTATGCGTATTATTATGATAACGAATATGTAACTGGTGAAGGTCTCGTAAAAATAAGAAGTGCAATAAAAGAAGGAGAATTACCCAATTTTAAACAAATCCTAACTATTAATAACAAGATTGGAATTGACCAAAATCCTCTTGATTTAAAGATTAAAGAAAATGCAGATTGGTTAAAAGCCTTAATTTGGGCAGATAAAGTTGAACGGATAGAAAAAATTGAACAGGCAATAAAGATAGCTAGACAAGAAAATATACAATTTGAAAAAGCAAGTTCGATAGATAAATTTGAGGAAATTATTTATAGCCAAAAAGTTGACGTTCCATTAGTAATTTATCATACCCATACTTTATATCAATTTACACAAGAAAAGCGAAATGAGTTTTGGAATTTAATAGATAACATTGGTCGGAAAAGAGATTTGATATATTTGGCAACTGAAAACAGCCAAGTTTTAAAAAATGATTATGGCGTAAATGGAGTTGTCGTTGAATTAACAAAATATCAAAAAGGGAAAAAATTAAGCCAAATTGTTGCAGAAACAAATGGACATGCAAATTGGATTAAATGGAAATAAAAACTAATTAAAGGACGCAAGAAAAATAATAATACATAACGATTATTATCAAGCAACAAAATAAATGGAAAAAACAAATTGGAGAAAATTAAGTTTTGATTTTTTATCAATGTTTATTGCAGTCATTGCTGCTTTTGCTTTAAACAATTGGAATGAAAACCGTAGAGACAACGAAGCTGCAACAAAAATTTTAACAGAAATATCAAATGGGCTTCAGAAGGATTTGAATGATATAAAGATAAATATTGGAGGACATAAAGAAGGACTTAAATCTTGTAGCTATTGGCGAAAAATTTTATCAAATCAAGAGGTAGATTCCGATTCTCTAAGGCGATACTATTTTAGCCTGACAAGAGATTTTTTCTCTTTACAAAATAATTCTGGATACGAAACCCTTAAATCAAAAGGACTTGAATTATTGAGTAATGATTCATTGAGATTAGATATAATATCGCTGTACGAATATGATTATGCGGCATTAAAAACGATGGAAGAGCACTATTTTGAAATGCAATTTCAAGAAAATTATTACAAAGATTTTAACAATGCTATCGCTCCAAATTTTGAATTTGATGATAAGGGAGACATTATAAAATTAAAAACGCCATTAAAAATTAATGCGGACGATAAGAAAATATTATTGGCTTATTTATGGAAAATAAGCGTTAATAGAAATTTTATCCTATCTTATTATGCGGACATGGAAAAGAAAATACAAGATTTAACTCGGAGAATTGAAGAGGAAATAGGGCGGTAATGAATAATTTAAAAATCCAATTATCTCACAAGAAGTATATTTTTACGTCCTTGGGAAGCAAGAATTTATAAAAAAGGCGTATCAACTTTATCCTTAAATTGACTAAATCACGACATTTTTTAGGCTAAAAAGCTTCTTTTTGAAAAAATACATAGTCATTTTTATTAATTATAAGTGTGTTTATTTTCACTTTTAGACGTATTTTTTAATATTTATTTTTAATAGCTTTTTATTTTATATTTTTAAAGACTATTATTTTAGTATTTTAAAATACTGAAAATGAGTTAGTTAATAATTGTTTCCCTTTAATTGATTCTGGATTTATCAATAACAAATAACAGATATTCGACAATTTAAAATCCTTTAGCCTTGATTTTTTATTTTCACAATAACCTCTTTTTGTATTTTAAATAAGCTTGCTTTGCCTGTATCTTTGTAGTGTGTTAAGTAATTAACGCAAAAAGCTAATTAAAAGAATTAGCTAATAATTTTAGGATATGTTCATGGGATTTGAATTTGGCAAGGCACTCTTTAGTGGGATTTAGAATGCCTTGCTAACATTCATACTTTT
>CAYMSC010000630.1:1465-3323 GCA_964392805.1 uncultured Saprospiraceae bacterium | reverse complement strand
AAATAGGGGCAAAAGAAGCCGTCCTAGATGTTCAAGTTATTGTTTTGCCGTTACTTAAAGTGAACCGTTTTGTTATCCTAAAATTCCGACAGAATGCAAAGTTATTTTTTTGCGTTCCATTCATCGTTTTTAGAGCATGTTTAAATTTTCATGATTGAGCGAAAGTGAGCAAATTTTGTTTTGTAGTAGGCAAAAATTTTTAGCATCCTTTTGGCTGGTCAAAATTTTTAACAACCTACAAGATAAAATTTGTCGCTTGTAGCCAATTGATGGAATTTTAAACATGCTCTTAAAGCGTTTTGACATATAAATTTTGGCAGACTTTATTAGTTAAAATCTGTTCGTGTGAATCATTTAAAATAATTCGATTAGAACCATCGTATTCTATTCTTTCCAAGACTTTGACTTTTGCACCAAGCACTAAATTCAATTTATCCAAATATTGTAGAAAAGAAGGAGAATCATCTAAAACACCAACAACGATAGCTGTTTTATTTTCTGTTAATTCTGTTAATAAAATTTGTTTTCTAAAAGTGAAATTGCCTTCTGCATCAGGAATTGGGTCACCGTGAGGGTCAAATTTGGGTCGACCTAAAAATTCATCTAAGCGATCTATTAATTTTTCAGCTTTGATGTGTTCTAATTCTTCTGCTATTTCGTGAACTTCATCCCAAGAAAAATTAAGTTTCTCCACTAAAAAAGTTTCCCAAAGCCGATGTTTACGAATAAGATTGGTGGCTATTTTTTTTCCTGCTTCAGTTAAGCGCGCACCTTTATGTTTTTGATGATGAACCAAAGGCGGGTCTTTTTTCTCAGAAAGTCTAATAATCATAGCGGTTACAGAAGCAGCCTTTGTTTTCATTATTTTTGCAATGGCATTAGTCGAGGCAGGTTTTTCAAACTCTTCGCACAAATTAAAAATAGCTTTTAGGTGATTTTCTTCTGCTTTGGAAATAGAATTCATTATCTTGGCTTTATCGAATGTAATTTTTTTGTAAAAATACCATTTTTAGATTAACCTAAAAAATATTTTTGGTGTAACTTAAAAGTAAAAATGTTAATTAAAACTAGAGGTATTATTTTTAAAGCACTTAAATACTCCGAGACGAGTTTAATTCTGGATATATATACAGAAAAAAAGGGCTTGCGAAAATATATTATCAGCGGAGTCAGAAACAAGCGGTCGAAAGTAAAAACAGGATTATTACAACCTGCGACTCTAGTAGATATGGTTGCTTATTTTAGGGATAATAAGCCGATGAATCGAATTAAAGAAATAAAAGCAGCCCAAATATATGAGTCGATACCTTTTGATTTGATGAAAGGGACGATTAGTTTATTTTTAGTAGAATTAGCACAGAAAACTATTAAGGAAGAAGAAAGCAACCCAGATTTATTTAATTTCTTATTTAATCGTTTTTCCACCTTAGATAAGTTAGTGCAAATCAATCCTAATTATCATCTTTATTTTATGCTAGATTTGTCAGGATATTTAGGTTTTTATCCCGGTGGAAAATGGAGTGTCGAAACCCCTTGGTTAAATATGCGAGCGGGTAATTTTGTGAAGGACGAACCTTTGCACCAATATGGGCTAAGTCGAGACTTGAGTGAAAAAGTAGGATTGTTACTAAAAAAAGAGGCAGTAAAAATAACGAGAGCAGAGCGACAAAAGATAGTTCAAAAATTAATTGATTATTATCGCATCCATGTAGAAAACTTTAAGGGTTTAAATACGCATGAAATCTTGAGAGAGGTATTGGAAGGATAGGTAAATGAAGGTTATGAGGTAAATAAGGTTAATAGGGTTATGAGGTAAATAAGGTTAATAGGGTTATGAGGTAAATAAGGTTAATAGGGT
>CAYMSC010000630.1:0-1365 GCA_964392805.1 uncultured Saprospiraceae bacterium | reverse complement strand
TATGAGGTAAATAAGGTTAATAAGGGTATGAGATTCTAAAAACAGCTTATCAACCTTATTTACCTTCCAACCTTATTAACCCTATTAACCTTCCAACCTCATTTAGAATTCCATCTGAAAATTAGCATTATAAACAGAAACCCAAGTAATAATAAATAATAAGAAGGCTAAGAAAATGTATAATAAAAGTTTTCCTTTCTTACCTTCATTTTCGATATGGTCTGACATCGTTGTAATTTTATAAAGAAGTATAAAAAAGACAAATACTTCTGATGAATAATTTATTGATATAATTAAATTCGCTGCAAATATCCTAAAAAAAATCATGCCTAACAACTCACAATATTCCAAGTATGAAAAATTTTATTCTGAGTTTACATATCTTGCGAACCTTTTACAAAAACGATAGTTTATCGGGCATGGAAAATCAACAAGTGGCGGATTCAGAGCGCCCCACTTTAATTAGTTGGGGAATTCTTCTATTATTAGGGTTAGTATGGGGCAGTTCTTATATTTTGATTAAAAAAAGCTTAGTGGCTTTCTCCCCTATCCAAGTAGCTTGTCTTCGATTAAGTATTTCTGCGATTGCTTTCTTTCCTGTTTTTTTATGGCATTTTCGAAAAATCGACTGGTCAAAATTAAAATACCTAATACTTGTAGGAGTCACAGGAAGTGGATTACCCGCCATTCTTTTTTCTACTGCTCAAACAGAAATAAGTAGTTCCGTTGCAGGGGTATTAAGTTCATTAGCGCCCTTATTCACTTTAGTGATAGGTATTTTATTTTTTGGTACAAGCATAATGTGGTCAAAGGTCAGCGGTATCCTAGTGGGATTATTGGGGGCAGTTTCTCTAATTGCCTTTGGGCAAAATGCAGGCATAGAAGGAAATCTATGGTATGGAGGTTTAATTTTGATTGGTTGCATTTGCTATGCAATTAGTAGTAATACAGTAAAAGCGCATTTACAAGAAATGAGTTCTATTAAAATAAGTGCGGCTGCTTTTTTTATAGTTGGGATTCCTTGTTTAATTTATTTATTGACGACGGATGTACTAACAATTATCCAAACCCATGAATATGGTTGGACATCTTTAGGAACAGTAACTTTATTAGCATTAGCGGGTACGGTGATGGCGACTATTTTGTTTTTTAAACTAGTCCAAATAACAAATCCAGTTTTTGCTTCTTTGGTTAGTTATCTAATTCCAGTAATCGCTATTTTATTGGGCGCGTATGATGGAGAGCCCATTACTTTTTTACATATTTCTGGAATGGTATTAATCTTGGCGGGTGTTTATTTAACGAATAAAAAATAAGAGCATGTTTAAAATTCCATCAATTGGCTACAAGCGGCAAATTTTATCT
>CAYMSC010000629.1:0-3338 GCA_964392805.1 uncultured Saprospiraceae bacterium | reverse complement strand
ACCTATGACCAATTCTTAGTAAATTTAAGTTTTTCTTCTAAAATGAACCTATTTTAAGCTAAAAAATGAAGATTCTAATTACAGGTAGTAGTGGACATTTAGGCACTGCTTTATCCATTGTTCTAAATAAAACCAGTCATCAATTAGTCGGAATAGATTTAATTGCGGGTGAACATACTCATTTAGTTGGGGACTTAGCAGATAAAAAATTTGTACAATCCTGTATGAAAGGAGTGGACATGGTATTCCATACGGCTACCCTTCACAAACCGCATATTGTCACCCACAGTAAACAGCGTTTTATTGATACAAATATTAACGGTACGCTCCATCTTTTAGAAAATGCCGTTGAAGAAAAAGTTAAGGCCTTTATTTTTACTAGCACGACCAGTACTTTTGGAGATGCCATGCGGCCAAATAATCAAGAGGAAGCGGTTTGGGTAACGGAAAAACTCGTTCCTATTCCAAAAAACATTTATGGGGTCACTAAAATAGCAGCAGAAAATCTTTGTAAATTATTTGCTAGAAATCATCAGTTGCCTTGTCTAATTCTTAAAACTTCTCGTTTCTTCGCAGAAGCAGATGATAATAAACTTTTGCGAACCAATTATGCAGATGCCAATATCAAAGCCAATGAATTATTATACAGAAGAGTCGATATTCAAGATGTGGTCGATGCTCATTTATTAGCAATGGAAAAAGCGGTTGGTATTGGTTTTGGTAAATATATTATTAGCGCCACTACCCCATTTACAGTTACTCATTTAAAGGCTTTACAGAAAGATGCTTCTAAAGTTTTAACAAACATTTATTCAGATTTTTCATTAATTTACACCAAAGAAAATTGGAAAATGTTCCCTAAAATTGGTCGAGTTTATGTGAATGAAAAAGCTAGAAAGGAATTAGGCTGGCAACCTAAATACGACTTTGCTTGGGTTTTAGCATGTTTAAAAAATGGCAAAGATTTCCGTAGTCCTTTGGCGAAAGCAATTGGTATACGAGGCTATCATCAAGAAAAATTTACAGATGGCATTTATCCTGTCTCCATCAACCTATAAAAAAATTCTACCAAAAAAACTTTAATAAATGAATCAATACGTACACGGATATTCGGAAAGAGAAGCTCAACGCTTAAATGACCAAGCCAATTCGATTGCTGAATTATTGCATTATGATTCGATTTGGCCTGCTGGTTCGATGATACTAGAAGCGGGTTGTGGAGTCGGCGCACAAACGCAAATTATTGCGCCTAAAAATCTACAATCCCAATTTGTATCTATTGATATATCTCCCGAATCTATAGCAGAAGCAAAAATAAAAACAGCTAAAGCAGGCATTCATAATGTCTCTTTAAATCAGGCAGATATTTTTGATTTGCCTTTTGACAATGAATCCTTTGACCATATTTTTCTTTGTTTTGTCTTAGAACATTTACCCAATACCGCACAAGCATTAAAGGAATTAAAAAGAGTTTTAAAAACGAATGGGACGATAACCGTTATTGAAGGGGACCATGGTTCCACCTATTTTCATCCCGATAGTCCCAAAGCTAGAAAAGCAGTGCAATGTCAAGTATTATTGCAACAACAAAAAGGAGGAGATGCCAATATTGGCAGACGCCTCTACCCTATTTTAGCATCCGCTAATTTCGAAGCCATCAAAGTTTCTCCTCGACAGGTTTATGTAGATGATTCAAAACCAGAATTAGTAGAAGGGTTTACGAAAAATACTTTTACCGCAATGATTGAAGGCATCGCAGAAGATGCGATTACTCAACAATTAATTAGTCGACAGGAAATGCAAAGTGGGATTGATGATTTGTTGAAAACAGCAGCAGGGGGTGGTACTTTTTGTTATACTTTTTTTAAGGCAGTGGGTGTAAAAACATAATTTTACAGAACAATACGGAACAGAAGTAGTAGAATTATTAAAGAACTAAAAATATATGCCAGAAAATATAGCAACACAAGAAGCCGTCCAAGCACATTATTTACCTTGCCCTTCTTGCGGCTCTCAGCTTCGCTATTCCGCAGAGCATAAAAAAATAGCTTGCGACCACTGTGGGTATAAGGAAGCCGTTGATAAATCGAATGATGAAGTAATAGAGCAATGTTTAGAAGATGCGATTACAGAGGCCCCAACTTATATACCAGAAAAACAAGGAAAAAAAGTAATCGACTGTCAAAACTGTGGGGCAAAGTTTATGGTGGATGCCCAGAAAATAAAAATAAGTTGTGGATTCTGTGGGTCTATCAAGGTCAACACAGACGCTTTTGAACATCAATATTTTCAACCGCAGGGCATTATTCCGTTTTATGTATCTAGGTCAGAAGCAGAAAAATCTTTTCAAAAATGGATAAAACAAGGCGCTTTTCATCCTATGAAATTAAAACGGATGGCTAAAATGGATAGCTTGCATGGCATTTACATTCCCTTTTGGACCTACGATGCACAAACAGAATCGAAGTGGAGCGGCCAAGCAGGAACGATTGTCAATCGAGCGCCACAAATGCGTAGAGGTGGTCGTATACAAGCTCAACAACAGCAAATCCAATGGCGCAGTGGGTCTGGTCATTTAAGCCATTTTTTCGATGATATTCAGGTCGTGGCTTCTGGTGGATTAAATCAGCGACATATGAATAAAATCCTACCTTTCAACACCAATGAAGTCGTTAATTTTGACCCTAGACTTTTATCTAATTGGGAGGCAGAGGTGTATAGTGTCGATGTAGAAAAGGGCTATCACCAAGCAGAAATGATTATGGATGCCAAGATTAGAAATATGTGTTCGGCACAATTGGGCGGAGAAGAACAACGAAATTTGCATATCAACAGTACTAAAACAAATCTTACTTTTAAACATATCATCCTTCCGATATGGATTGCTTCTTATGAATACATGGGCAAAAGGTATCATTTCACCATCAATGGGCAGACGGGTAAAGCAGGTGGACAAAAGCCGATTTCTAAGATTAAAATTGGGCTGATGATTGGCGCTTTTATTGCCTTTTTAGTGATTATTTGGTTGTTGCGGGAGTATCGGGTGTTTTCTTAGGTACTGTGGTAGAGACCAAATCATACATCTTAAATCATAGTTCATAAATCATAAATCCACCCTATTTTCTATTAGATTTTCAAGTAAAGGCAAATGAAAAAATAACTCCTATGCATCGGAGCAGGCTCTACGCAAAAATGATAATAAACATTAAAAGGAAAATCCATAACCTCCCGTCCGCAAGCGGTTCTCAAACAATGTTTGTTCATGCCCAATCCGCTAAATCCTCCGATGTGTCGAAATTGATTCTATTCTAATAAGTTACCTTTTTCACAGCTCAGAG
>CAYMSC010000628.1:0-3352 GCA_964392805.1 uncultured Saprospiraceae bacterium | reverse complement strand
CTACAAAAACTTGTCGGAAACAACCTAATTCTACTGCTGATAAAATAATAGAATCTGTTACGTATTCTACGATGAATTCTACCGTTCCTGTTGTACCTTCTTCTGCCATGTAGGTCAATCCTTCTCCAGTTTGTCCATTGTCATCTATCCAAGTGATTAAATAATTTTCTGGACATTCTAAGCCTAATGTAACTTCACAGGTGCCTTGTGTCCCGCTTTGAATATCTCCAAAAATCGCTGGTATTACTGCTATTTCTAGCTTAATAGTTTCTACTAAACACTCATTGGCATCATAGCATTTTATTTCAATTTCTTTGGTCCCCATTTCACATCCAAACGGATTCTCTATTTCATAAACAAAATCTACGATTGCATCATTATCTATCTCGTAGGTCTTATTGGGACTTAGGGCTAGTCTTTCAAAAATATTGACCGCTGTTTCTGCACAAGCTGTTAAAGATTCCGTTCTTTCTATTGCTTCTGGGCAATCAGCAGGACAATCAAATTCTATTTCATAAAAATCTGTTGCACAAATTAGGTCTAAAGAATCTGGTATATCTTCGCCTATATAATTTATCGTAAATACCACAATTCCACTTTCCCCCGGTGTAGCTATATAAGTAGTTCCCATTCCAGAATCAAATCCGTCGCTCCAAGTAACTTCATACAAATTTGGGCATTCAAAAATGAGTTCAGCAGAACAATTATTTTCGCTTACAGAAGGAGTAACTATTAGCGTAGGAATCGTTTTTATAATTAGTCTACTATTTTCTACTAAGCATTGTGCTTCGTTAAAAACCTGGTAAATAAATTCAAAAGTCCCGGTTTCACAACCAGTTAAAGGCAATACAAAAGAAGTAGGATTGGCAATCGGTTCTTCTATTCCAAGCGATATATCAACAATTGCATCGTCCTCAAAACCCATTAAAGATTTTAAGTTCACCGTTGCTCCTTCACATAAATAAGTCGTAATTGTTCGTTCTATTCTTTCAGGACAAGGTGAACCTTGGATCGTTATTTGTTGGACACAATCCGTTACATTTCCACAAGCATCTTCCGCCGTCCATGTTCTATTAATGATTTTTGTATCAAAACTACAGTCTGCTGGCATAGCCTCATCGTCAACGAAAGAGATGGTTACCGTAGAACAACTGTCAAAAGCTTCCGCTCCTGAAAGATTATTTACAGAAATATCTTCTCCACAACTAAGCGTAATGTCAGCAGGGCAAAATAATTCTGGGGCAACATCATCTATGATTTGAATTAATTGCTCACAAGTACTTGAATTGCCACAAGCATCCGTTGCAGTCCAGGTTCTAATAAATTGTCTTTGCACTTTATTACTACAAACTTCTACAAATTCATCATCTAAAAAACTAAGGGTAATTTCAGATGTATCACTGCAATTATCCGAATAAGTGGGTGTTCCAGCGTCGATGGTTTCCCCTGCAGAAATGCCACATAAGATTTGGAAATCATCTAAACAATTGATAACAGGGCTCACGTCATCAATTACCGTAATTAATTGGGTATGAGCGGTACTATTTCCACATCCATCAAAAGCGGTCCAAGTCCTTGAGTAAACTCCTGTTTTGGCACAATCTCCTGCTTGCATCGTCTCATTCTGCAATACTTGCGTCTCTGAACAAGCATCCATGACTGCAATGGCTTCCATGACTGGTACCTCCCCACATAAAACGGTAATATCAGCTGGTGGGTCTGTAAAAACAGGCGCAACTTCATCAGAGAAAACAATAAAAACCGATGCTTCTGCACAACATTCGCTATCTCCATCATTACAAACTTGATAGATTAATTCGTCCGCACCACAGAAAAAATCAGCCGCCGTATAACTTAGTTGCCCGTTAGCATTGATAGTTGCTTCGCCCCTAGAAGGGCTATTTGTAATGCTAAATGTTGGATTAGTAATCACATCATTACTAATTAAATTAGCCGTAAATTCACTTTGAAAACAATCAAAATTTAAGGTATCATTCGTCACCGTCGGAGCTGCACAAGCACAATCATCTGCCAATAAATTATTAATCCCTGCGAAATTTCCTTTGGTTGGGGCCGCACTTCCATCATTGGGGTCAAATCTATTAAAGTTGGTATTTTCTATATCGAAAGTAAGATTAGGGCTACTATTCAGGTTTAACACATCAAAACTCACTTTTCCAATATCCATCCATTCTGTCTGAACAGCAGGTAAACTAGCTGCAGCAATATCAATTAACAAGGTTAAATTGCAAGTTCCTGCAACTGTACCGTTAAAACGATGTGGACTCCAAACAGATGTTGCAGAACCAAAAATGTCTACCACATCATTTTCATCAAAAGTGATGGATTCATAGGCAGAGAAAGCAAGAACCGACTCATCATAATTAAAAAGAATAGAGGAAGTCCCAATTCTAAACGAATCGTTTCTCATTCTTATCTGTAAAGTTGTAGCTAATTCATTTTGATTACAATCGACCTCTGTTTGAAATCGTAAATCAAATGTTTGCGCTGTTAATTTAGGAGTGCCTAAAAAACTCAATAATACAAATAAGAAAAATCCAATAGAATGAGTGTACGTTTTTGTGTGCATCAAAAGTAGGTTGATTTAGTGTCGCTAATCTGTAAAGGGGGGCGGTAATCCAATAGACTATGCTATATTAAGCAAAGCTCAATTAGTTAAAAGTCAGCAAAAGAAAAATACGATTTAACTAACTCAAAATCAATGAGTTAGACTTAATTAAATAATTCTTTTTTAGAAAAATTTTTAGAGGAGTTGAGAATAGGAGGTAAAAAATATAAAGGGGAATTAAGTATAGAGGGAAAGGGGAGAAAAAGTATTAAAACATACTGCAAATTTCGTACCAAAGAAATGTGAGCTTTAGGAACTGGGGTTGGCTAGCTTTTCAATATTTTTTGATGGAGAATGACATCTTCGTAGTAATTTTTTTTGATATTGAACATATTGTCTTTCAATATATTTCTTCTTCCTCCTCTTCGCAAGCCCAAAGCCCGCCATATTCTATTGATATAGTACGGTCTTTTGAAATTTTACGGTATTCGTTATCGGTAATCATGTCTAAAAAGTCCTGTAACTTTTTCCATTTTACCAAAAATACGGTATCTGGTTAATTTAATCTAGATGGATTTATGATTTTTTGGCCCTAGAAAAATCCTTAAGTAGTAAGATAAAAATAAATGCAGATTCTTTAAAGTCGAACGATTAGCTAAAACACTTAAAATGAATCGTTTATTTAACTAATCGTCCGACGAGAATCTCCATTTATTTTTATCGCATTCCTAAGTAGTAAGTCAAGTAAAATATGATAAGTTAGTCTGGATTATTTTCCGTCTA
>CAYMSC010000627.1:0-3362 GCA_964392805.1 uncultured Saprospiraceae bacterium | reverse complement strand
GTATCAAATCCAAGTTGTTGAACTCTAGACAATCTATCATCTGCATTGGAGCGGCTAGAAAAAGACCCCGCTACAACTTGGTATTCTCCACCTCCGCTGCTATCGTAACCACCAGAAGAACTAGCACTTCCTCCTGTAAGCACAGAAGTAGGCGCGCTATCCACACTTTCAGGTGCATTGGTTGCATATTCTACATCTACCGCTTGGTTTAATTGTTTGACTCTTAGCTCGGTTCTTCTATTATATTGGTGGTCCAATTCTGAACAAGAAGCGCCGTCATAACAACCATTTAAAAGTTCCGATTCTCCATAGCCAACAGGGGTTAATCTGCTGGCACTAATACCTTGTTGAACCAAGTAAGCGACGACCTTGTCCGCTCTTCGTTGAGACAATTGGCGATTATAAGAAGACCCTCCTCTAGAGTCTGTATGAGAGGCAATTTCAATTTGTAAGGTAGGATAAGCATCTAATATAGCGACCAAAGTATTTAATTCATCTTTTGCATCAGGTCGAATAGAAGCATCATTGAAGTTGTAATAAATGCGCTCTAATCGAATAGTTGTACCTCCTGCAATACTACCACCACCTCCATTTAATCTAAAAATCATTTGTAGCGGTTGACCGCCATTACAATCTGGGCTAATATCTATACGTTGAGTTGTTGTTTCTCCATTTTTTTCAACGGTAATATTATAAGATTTACCACACTCCAAGCAACTATTAAACGTACCGTTTGTATTAGCCGTAATCACTTGTTCTGTTAAATCACCAGATTCTTGTACGGTTATATTGGCACCTGGAATAGGATTGTCTGAACTATTAATAACAAATCCGTCAATAGTTGCACAGTTGCTAGATTTATCCATTAGCACCATAAACTCGCCTTGGTTTTCGGCAGAATTCACTAATATTTGCTTGGGTTTATAATTAGGATGGGTAATATTTACTAAATAGTTGCCGCCTCCAATGTTTAAATCATATGCCCCCTCCACATTCGTATAACCAGTAATGGCATTTTCTTCGGTAGACAAGGTAACGACATCTCCATTACTAGAAGATAATAATTGAATAATATTTCCATTTTGGTCCGTGACAATTTCAGTACTTGTCAGTTGTTCTAAATCAACGTACTCAACCGTAGAATTACCCAATTCTTCACCAGTTAATCTGTCCGCTACAAAAAGTACCACTTTATTATTACCGAACCCAGTTCCATTGCCATTTCCAGCACCTCCGTCGTTATTAACAAAGCCGCCTTCTCCGTTATTAATAGCGCCATTAGAGGCTAAGAAAGCAGGGTGATTCTCTGGGTATTGAAATACATCTTCTCCTAATTCTTCATCAATAAAAAAGCTATAAATATCATCTTGTCCATTTCCACCTTGTCGGTTGGAAGAAAAATAACCATTTCTTTTATCTCGGTCTATAATTAATCCAAAATCGTCCGCACTCGTATTAAATTTAGTCCCTAAATTTATAGGAGAAACAAATTGACCATTAAATGATTTGGAAAAAAACACATCAAATTCTCCATTTGTATCATGCCCTTTAGAAGAGAAGAATAAAGTACCATCCGCATGAATATGTGGGAAACCTTCTGTACCTGCCGTATTAACCCCTGGTCCTAAATTAATAGGTTCGCCCCAACCATTGCCCGTTCTTACTACTTTCCAGATATCTGTTCCACCATATCCACCCGGTCGATTGGATGCAAAATAAAGTTCATTATTATCTACGCTAATAGAAGGATGGGTAAAATCGTATTCTTTATCGTTAAAAGGTAGTCGTTGTTCGTTGGTCCATTCACCACTTACCAAGTCTGCCGAAATAATCATTTGCTTAATGATGCCATCAGATGCCTTCTCAATTTTACCTTCTAAAAAATCATTTCTACTAAAAAAAACTTTGTTATTAGTGGTATTAAAAGTAAGCGGGCCTTCATGATATTTGGTGGTTAATTCTTGAGCAAAAGGAGTTGCCTTTTTTAATTCACCGCCGGCTTCATTTCTACGAGATAAAAAGATATGGAATGTTTGTTTATCAATTTTATCATCTTTTAATGGGGCCGTAGTAATTCCTTCTTTATTATCAGAAATAAAAACAATTCCGTTTTCGTAAAAAGCGGGGCTAAATTCTAGAGAACCACTATTGATGGTTTTTTCATTTTCAACTTCCACCTTCATATCAGGGCTCAAAGTATTTTGAGCCAAAAGGCCGTTTGCAATAAGCAAACCTAAGTTAAAAAATAGGATTAATCTTTTCATGGATTGTTCGATTGAATTACAAGAGAAAAATTGAACGTTCGACAAAATTCTTTAAAACTTTATTGCAAGTTAAAAGAAAAATCTAGGATTTGTTAAATCTGGATTATTATTGCCAAAAAGATAAGTAAGCATCACTTCTACACTACCATCATTATGATTCTGTAAATCAGAAAGTGTTAAATCATAGGCAACACCTATTCCAAACTGCTTATTAATTTGATAATTAGCTAAAAAATCAACGGATTCATTATTTTCTTGGCCATATCTATAAGAAGCACCTATTGTAAAAACATTATTAAAAATCGCACTTAAATTGACATCTAAAGAATAGGGGGCATTATCTACGTATTTGAATAATACATTTGGATAAAGGCTAAATTTAGAATCAGGAATAGGAATAATGGCACCTGCCATCCCATAAAAATGGGGTTGTTCTTCTGCTGGATCAAGACTCGTTCCAATTTCCCTTCTCAAAATATTTGGTACAGAAAATCCAATATAAGCATCTTTAATATTCAGATATAAACCAGCCCCTACATTTCCGCTAATTTTGTCAAAATCACCATTACCAATTTGATTAGCAATGGGGTCAGCGGGGTTTCGAATGTTTGCACCTAAGCCTAGGCTCAAATGCTTTATCGTTCCCATAATACCCAAGCGCAAATTAAGCCCATCTTGATTTATCATATCATAGCTATAGGCTATATTTCCAAGATATTCCGTAAAATCACCAGTAAGCTGGCGAGAAACCGCTACTCCAAAACCAACTCTTGGGTCAAAAAAAGGCGTATTAAAAGTAACCAATTGCGATTCTGGAGCACCCTCAAAACCTATCCATTGTTTACGGTATAAGGCTAATAAATTGGGCGTTCCTTTAGACCCGACATAGCCGGGGTTAAGCAATTGCTTAGTATACATAAAATGCGTGTAGTGCGCTTCGTGTTGAGCATTGCCTATGGTATAAGCAAAAGCTACAAATAAGAAAAGGTAAAAAAATCTTTTCATAATATTATCAGTGATTGGGGATTTGGGATTAATAGTTGCTGACCAACTTCTTAATTCCAAATCAATAATTAATTATCAATAATTTTGGTGTTT
>CAYMSC010000626.1:0-3364 GCA_964392805.1 uncultured Saprospiraceae bacterium | reverse complement strand
TAGTGAGGCGTTTTAACATTTTCAATTAAGAAAAAATAAGTACAAAAAAGGTAGACTTTTCTCAGAGAAAAGTCTACCTTTTTTGTTAATTAGGCCTATTGTAAGTAACCACTAGTTTTTGACCAATCTTGAAATGATGGGTAAAACTGGTAGAAAAGCCTGAAGGCTTTACTACCCATTAGTCCGCTTATACAAAGCCTTCGCACTTTCCGCCACTTCAATCCCTTCCGTCAATAATGGGTCTGATTCTGGTTTGCCCCAAACCTGTTGACAAGGAACAACTCCAGCCCAAATAGGCAAGGCATAATCAGGTTTATCATCCCCCGGAGGACCTGTCCGAATTTTTGCCGAAGCTTGGTCAATCGTCATACAAAGCACCGTCGTAGCTTTTAATTCCTTGGGTAAAGGTTGTCGACTTTCTTCCCAACGGTCTTTTAGAATTTGGTCTGAAATGACTTTTAGCGCATGCAATTTTTCTGTTCCTTCTACCTTCTTAGCTGTCCCAAAACAAACTGCCGACCGATAATTCATAGAATGATGAAAAGCAGACCTCGCTAAGACTAAGCCATCCAAGTGGGTAACCGTCAAACAAATCGGCAATCCTTTTTCCATATTGACCATCATTCGACTAGTCGTAGCGCCATGCAGATAAATTTTATTTCCGTCTCTTCCATAAGAGGTAGGAATCACAAAAGGCTGGTCATGATGCGTAAATCCCATATGACAGAGGAATCCAGCATCTAAAATCTCGTGAATGGTTGCTTCGTCATAATGTCCCCTTTTAGGGATTCTTTTGACCTTATTTTTTTCGTCGATTGGGTAAGATGGCATAGTTTGAATTTTGAATTTTGAATGATGAATGATGAATTCGTTAAATATGAAATGTATTAATAGTTGGTTACTGATGTTACACAAAGAAAAATTAATCAGCGCCAAAGGTGCGACATATCATAGCATTGGGTGTAAACCCAATGATTATACAAGAAAGCGCCAAAGGTGCGGCATATAATAGTAATAGTGTCCTATTTTTAGGTCGCTCCTTCAGAGCTAGCGTTTCAACAGCATTCCTATTCCATAGGGCTTCGCCCCATGTTAATATATGTCGCACCTTTGGTGCTTGTGCGTAATATCAGTTAGTTATATTTTAATTAATCGAAATTTATCATTTATAGTTCATAATTGACTTCGTTGAATTGACATTTCATCATTTGGCGACCATATTGATTTATAAATGTTATTTTTTATCGAATTCATCGTTCATCATTCATAGTTCATCGTTCGACTGGTGGAATACCCTTATTCTTTTCCAAATATTTATTGAATTTGACAGGCTTAAAAACCTTATCCTTTCTAGGTGGATTACGACTTAAATCTGCATGTGGTCTAGTTGGTCTTTTTTCAAAACCACCGCCACAATTTGGACAAACATTCATCAAAACGGTTTGCACACAATCTTGACAAAAGGTACATTCATAAGAACAAATCATCGCTTCTCCACTATCATTGGGGAGCGGTTTATCACAGTTTTCACAATTTAATCGTATTTCTAACATCGTTCGTTTTTAAATATTTTCGTGACTATTCAGAATAGAGATTAGAGACCATTACATTGAGAGAAAAGAGACTTAGTATCGGCAAATATTAATTTAATAGATTCAAAAATGGTCAAATTTCCGAAAAATAAATCTCGGTTCTCTATTCTCTACTCTCGGTTCTGAATAGTTACATATTTTCTATAATTTCCCCCAATCTATCCATCTCTTCCAAGGTATTAAAATAATGAGGGGACAGTCGAATCGTCCAATCCACCCCTTTTTCTTTATAATCAATTACGCCCCATTCTTTTGTGCTTAATCCATGAAAAACGGAATGTTTATCTAGTGCTTGTTGGATAAGTTCTGCAGATTTTCCCTCTTTTCTGAAGGTTAGTAGATTGCAAGTTTTAGCCCCTCTATCAAATACTTGAACACTTGGAATGGTGCTAAGATTTTTTTTCAATCGTTGCATCAATTGTTGATTATAGGATTGGATATTATCTAAGCCAATATTCAAGGCATATTGAATAGCCGTAGTCAAACCCATCATCAAAGCATAGGGTTTTTCCCAAGTTTGAAAACGACGAGCCGATGGTAAAACCTGATATTCATTCGCTTGTGTCCACACCGCTCCGCCACCATCCACAAACAATGGCGTTAATCCCTTAGCTAAAGCACGGTCAGAAACATACAAAAAGCCTGTACCTCTTGGGCCACGTAAAAATTTTCTACCCGTAGCAGATAAAAAATCGCATTTTATTTTTTGCACATCGACCACCAATTGCCCAACAGATTGACAAGCATCTACTAAATAAAGGAGGTCTTTTTTATGGCAAATAGCTCCAATTGCTTCGACTTGTTGTATCAAACCAGAATTGGTAGGCACATGGGTAATGGCTACTAGAACGGGTGTTTTTTCGGCAATCAAGGCCTGAAAATGGGCGAGGTCTAAATCTCCATTAGCCAATGTTTTAATTCTTTTGAGGACAATACCAAATCTCTTTTGCAAAGACAAAAACTGAATTTGATTAGAGGAATAATCATCCTGCGAAATAATTACCACATCGCCTTTTTTAAAAGGAATGGCAGACAAAGCTTTCAAATAGGCATCCGTGGCATCGTGGGCAAAGGCGATATTGGAAGATTGAGTGCCAATTAATTGAGCAATTGTTTCATAAAATGTTTCTATTTCCTCAGGATGAGTATCTGCAACTTTGTAGCCGCCAAATTGTGCTTCTTTCTGCAAATAGTTGTTAATGGCATCCAAAACAACCGTAGGCTGTAAAGAAGAACCTGCACTATTGACAAATAATTTGTCCTGACAAAAGGGGGTATCTGTTCTAATTTGCTCAATATTCATAATGCAATTTTGATTTATACGGCAAAACTAACAACTTTCTGGACTAGTTCAATGTGCCAGATTCAAGTATTTGAATAGTCCAGACAAAAATAGTACACTAGAAGGCGTATTAAAAATGGTCAAGGATACCAATGTAAAGCAGCTAATCTTAGGACATTTCTCTTTTCGATATAACACCGACAAAATTGATAGTAAAATCAAAAGATTGGTTGATTTTTTCGGTATTAAAATTCCTGTTTATCGGATTCCGTCTGGAAGTTGTAGGCGGGATATTTTGGAGAAATAAAGGGAGTATAGAAATTGATAGGAAATCCTAAAGGTAGACTGTTCAGAATTTAGGATAAAGTTCCCCTAGTTTTTGAGTGAGCAAAAAATCATAAATCTGAAATCACACATCTTACATCATAAATCTATCTAGTGGTATCATTTATAAGTAACTGACAACTTAATCGGATGTATTTTTTTGTTA
>CAYMSC010000625.1:0-3369 GCA_964392805.1 uncultured Saprospiraceae bacterium | reverse complement strand
CTCTGTATTTCCTTCTTTCTCGTACTTTTCCAGCAATTGAGATAATAACCAAGTGTTGTAATAAATAATAACATTGGCGATTAAGTGAGTACAGTTGGCAATGACCTGTTGCTCTTGAATCGTATGCACTCTAAATTTTCCACCATGCACATAAAAAATATGGCGTTTGAGTTGGTGGTATTCCTCACCTCGATTCAATGCCTTTTGTACATTTCTTCTTAGGCTTGGCGAGTCTATGTATTCCAGTAGGTAAAGCGATTTTAGTATTTTATCATATTCGATAATTGCTTGTTGAGTACGATTATTCCGAGTGTAGGAAGATAGCTTTTTAATAATGGTACTCTGCGTAGTGGTTTTAAGCCCTAGTGACGCAACGATTCTTTGGAAGTTATCCCATTCTTCTTCAACCAGTTTGGTATCAATCTTCGCTTTTGATTTCAATAAGTAGTTATCTGGATAAGTACTTGGGTATTCAAAAGTATGTATCATTTTTGCCCTAGAGGTAATGGAAGCATATCGAGGGGCAAACTGGTAGCCAAAGAAATCTAGGATAGCAAAATTGATTTGGTTCGTACCGTCTGTATCTGTTGAGTGAATTTCTGGTTGGATGTCCGTTTCGTTATTGTAAAGCAGGTCAAAAACGAAGTAACTCTCATGCTCATGTGTACCAATAATCTTAGCGTTGACAGGAATATGATTGGCAACCATTGTATAATCACTCAATCCTTTGCCTAAACCATAATATTTTGGGGAGTACCGAGAGTTGATGGTGTCGAATTTAGTACCAAATTTCTGACCATCACTACTAGAGTGTACTTGGTCTTCTTCAATATTATAATACTGGAACATCGGTAATTTACTGGTGGCATTAACGATTTTGACATTAGCTTTTTCTAGCGTTTCATTGCGGATAAAATTATTAACCGCAGCATTTAACTGGTGTACCGTCATATCTGAAATCTGTGCCATTTTCTTGACACCGTGATTTGTTCCTAAAGCTAAAATAGCGGCAATAAGCTGTTGTGTTGGGATATCATCAGCCGCATCTTTTCCTAAAATATGTATAAATTCATCCATGAACCCCGTATGTCCATGTACTAAATCCATTAATTCGGTAATATTCCTAGATTTGAACTGACTGAATAGTTTATGATTAACCTTGTCCTTAATACTCGGATATTGCAATGTCCAGTTGGTAGAACCATCTGGTTTTTGTCCATCAATCTTCACATACTTATTTTCTCCTTTCAGAATGGATTCATTGACCCTTTTGAATTTTGCTTCCAGTTCCTCTTTCAAATCGGCTAGTAATTCCTTAATAGGCATTCGCAGTCTAGGAGCTTCAATACTTTCCAGAATAGCTTTCTTGTTTCGCTGCCAATACTCCTTTGGTATTAAATCTTGGTCAAAACTCTTAAAGACAAAGCTATCAGGAATATAAATATCGCCACTATCAATCCGATTACGAATGGTTTGTAACATATAAAACTCATATCGCCTTACCAGTAAGACACCATCTTTATAAAAATACTTTTTCTGATGATTGGGAATGAACAAGCAAGGAATTTGGTCAATTTTCACATTAACTAATGACCTACCTTTTGCCAAGATGGGTTTAGTAAAATCAATGGCTTGCATTAAATCTGTATTGCCACTCATCCCCTTGAAAGTTAGGTGGACAAATAGATACCGAATATTAAGGGAGATTTTCTGTTTAATGCTTTCATAAAAAAGTCGTTTCAACTCCTTTTTGTCTAGCTTATTTTTGGTGATATAGTCGCTGACAATAGAGAACTGTTTTTTACCCATGATAGCAAAAGCTGTTCTACGAACCGAGCCAAAAGCAAGGGTGTCAGCTATTTGGTCATCTGTAAATAAAGATAAAATAGGAGGTACTTTGATGAGCTGTGACATTCCTTCCAACTGGTAGGCATAAATGGTATTTCTGGAATAGCCATCTGCTTGCTTTTCGTAAGTTCGGACATAATGCTTAAAGGCTTCAATCAAAGTATCGTTGATGTGTCGGAATCGACTGTAAGCAAAACAAAGCAGATAAATATAGACCATATTTCGCTTCATTCTTTTGAGACGAAACACGCTGTAATGTTCAGCCAACGTTGCATAGTATCGAATATTCTCATTGGATATTTCCAGTTTTGGAATTAGTAGTTGAGCCAACAGGTATATCTTTTCCATTTGTTGCTTGCGGAGTACTTGTCCTCGCATCTGATAACATTTAAAGGAACTTGGCTCTTGTTGCAGCCAAGTTAATAGATAAGTTCCTACTACTTTTTCTTCCAATAATTGCTGCAATAGATTAGTGGCTTCTTGATTTAAAAGCCCATCTGCTAATGTTTCCAATCTTAAACGTTCTCTAATCAAAGCCTGCGCAATGATATGTTTTTGCATCACGCTGTAACCAAGCAACACTATTTTTTGCTGCTCTAAATAATTGAGGAGTTCCCGAAAAATATAAATGGGTCGAGAATAAAGTCTGGCTAATTGCTCCGCTTTGGCTACCAAGGTCGCTCGGACTTCTTCATCAGCAACTTGATAATCGAATAATTTCAAGATTGCTTTTTGCTGTTCTAGCCGAGTTGGTTTGGACACCTTGCCCGATAAGTTGAGTAGATGTTGCGGAAAATATCGCTGTCGAATATACTCTGCATCCTTGTGTACTTTTTCGACATCAATAACAAAGAACAATTGCTTGGCTTTGAAATAGCCCAATTGCAGCACAAAATAGGTTTTGGTAAAAATCCTACTGTACTGGTTCATAGCTGCTTTCTCGACATCATTCAAATCAAAATAAGTTTGTCGAGCATCCTCATCAAATTTGGGAAGGTCATACAATTTACTGATTTCACCATCCGATAAAATCGTCAGTTGTTTTGGCATAATGTTGTAGTTTTAAATATGATTAAAAAAGAAATTACCTTTGATGGAGGGAGGAATTGGGGCATTTAAATGAGCCTATTAATAACCCAAGAACTGGAAAAACCTATATAACTATTTACAGTCCTATAATTGGGTTATAAAATTGGTCAAATATATTTATTTAGTACAAATCAGAAAAAATGCCTAAATTGAGGCCTATTTTAGTAGGAAAAGCGACGATTTTATGAATTATGCCTATTTGAGAGTATCAACTGATAATCAGGATGCCGAAAATCAAAAGTTGGGTATCATTGAATATGCAGCAGCTCGTAATATCCAAATTGATGAGTTTGTGGAGGATGTAGTTTCGGGAACAAAAGATTGGCAGAAAAGAGCATTGGGTAATATCATTGAATCAGCAAAGACAGGGGATGTATTGATTTTTGCTGAAGTATCAAGAATTGCTCGGAGTACTTTACAATGTTTACAGGT
>CAYMSC010000624.1:0-3382 GCA_964392805.1 uncultured Saprospiraceae bacterium | reverse complement strand
TCATTTGATAGGCTTGATTAAAGAATACATTAGCCGCACCAATGACGATAGAAACGAAATTAGCAATAGGCATTTTTTTTATAAGCCCCGCCTTTTGTAGGGGCGTAATTTGTTTTTGAAGGTTCGCATGTAAAGGCTGTAAAATGTGCTCTAACAACCAATCTGCTCTAGCAGATGGGTGTGCCATTTCATAACTAATCACTTGATGAAATGCTGGATGTTTGGCAGAAAAATAAATAAATGCGCTCATCCATTGCTTCAATAAATGAATGGAGTTGATAGCTGGCGTCTCCATTTCGACGGACTTCATTGCCTGTTCTAATTGGGCTGCCGCTAGCTGTAAAGCCGCTTGCCAAAGTCCAAATTTGTCTGTAAAATGATAATAAAACAAGGAGGGTGCGATACCAGCTTCTTGACCCAATTGCTTTACATTGGTTCCTTCATAACCGCTTAATGCAAATGCTTTTAAAGCTGCTTTTAGCAATAAGGCTCGATTTGTTTTAGTGGCAATGGATGGCCGACCTCTTTTTCTTTTGGTTGACATTTATTCATTTTTTCATCAATACTAATAGAGTAAAGGTAGGATAAATTATTTTATTGACAAATTGTTCAATAAAATAAATAAGAAATTACTTTTATAGGGCTGTTGGAAAACATTTTAAAGAACTATCCAGTAGGCAGTAGCCCATAAATCTTACCAAATTATTGTAAATGAAATAGTTCAGAACTTTCGTTTTTTTGCTTAATTTTATATTTTCACCAGTAATCTATATGGTATTAACCAAAAGTTAGCGGTTATTAGGAGATTGCCAAAATCAATAAAATTAAATGCTAAAAAAGATACTATGGGTAATATTAATTGTTGGTGTGATGGGAGGTGTTTTTGCTTATCATAAATATACAAGCATAATGTCTCCAAATGTTCCCGAAAAATTAGAAGATAATATTATTTACCTGCCAACTAATTCCTCCTTTAGCGACGTAGTTGAAAGGCTCTATACGAATAATCAAATAATAGATACTAGTTCATTTCGTGAAGTATCAGAAATGATGAATTACAAAAGCAATACCATTAGAGCTGGTAGATACAAAATCACTCCTTCATGGAGCAACCGTTCTTTAATTAGCCATCTTCGAGCAGGAAAACAAGAACCAGTAAATCTAGTTTTAAATCATGGATGGTTATTAGAAGATGTTGCAGGAAAAGCAACTCAATTTATTGAAACAGATTCGACTGATTTGATTCAGCTATTTTTTAATAAAAAGTATATAAAAGAATACGGATATACCACTGAAACCCTGATGAGTCTCTTCATCCCAAATACCTATGAATTTTATTGGAATACCAATGAAACCACTTTTTTCAAAAGAATGATTAAAGAACATAATAGTTTTTGGAATGCGAATGATAGACTTTCCAAAGCTAAAAAATTAGGACTGACAACTGAAGAGGTCTACACCTTAGCATCAATTGTTGAAAGAGAAATATCAAATGATAAGGAAAGAAAAAGAGTGGCAGGATTATATCTAAATCGAATTAGAACAGGTATGAAATTAGATGCAGACCCTACCGCAAAATTTGCAACAAGAGACTTTAAAGCGACAAGGATGTTATACAAACATACTCGTTTTGATTCTCCTTATAACACTTATTTACATAAAGGACTTCCTCCAGGACCAATAAGTATGGCATCTATTAAAAGTATTGATGCGGTTTTGGATTCGGAAGCGCATGATTTTTATTATATGTGCGTAGATACAGAAAATCCAGGATACCATATTTTCTCAGAATCTTTAACAGAACATAATAAAATTGCTAGAAGATATCATCGTTGGTTAGATAGCATAAAAAAGTAAAATCGACTTGTAATTTATTTTTGTAAGATTGGTTGCTTATTTGATGAAGAAGAACGGCTTTTTATTATTTTCGAGTTTTGGAAATTCCAACACCTAGATGGACAACTTTTGACGCTAAGACTTTAGGGATTGTGCCGCCTACGGATGTGCCTGCTACGATACAGGAACGGGCTTGGTCTTCTCCTATTTGGTATACTCCGAAAGAAGAATGGTCATCGAGCTATGGAGCGGTTGATTTATACTGTTAGGGAGAGTAGCATTTAAATTGATAATTTTCAAAATCCTAATTCCACCAATACTTCTTTCATCAAATCTGGTCTGTCCGTAATTAAACCATCAGTACCTAGTTCGATTAGTTTTTTCATTTCCTCCTTGTCGTTAATCGTCCAATAATGAACGGCCATTTTTCTACGATGTGCGGATTCAATCACTCTTTTTGAAGCTAAATTAATACCACTATTCGATGTTGGAATAGCAATAATTGATGCCTTTGGACGGTATAAAAATTCCATTGCCGACAAACCTGTAAATATAAAATCCTTCGTTTCTTCTACAGAGGAGCCAATCAGAATTTCTCCATTTGTGATTTCATAAAAATAGGCGAGTACTTCTTCCGAAAAAGCAACGACCGTAATATTATCTGCTAATTGATATTTTTCGATAAAATTTTTCAAAATTTCAGCAGCACGTTTTCCATCTTCGCCTCTATCCTTGATTTCTACCATCAGCGGCATATCACCAAACTTAATAAAAACATCTTCTAACTTCGTCAATCGAACAGGAGTATGCTGATAAGGATAATTCCCTTCCAAATCTTGAAAACTTCCGCCAAAATTAAATGCTAATAATTCTTCGTAATTAAAATCTCGCATCAAACCAGAACCATTGGACAATCTATCAATCGTTAAATCGTGGTGTGTGACAAGCACTTCATCTTTGGTCATCGTTACATCCATTTCAAGCGCGTCAACCTCTAAATCGGCAGAACCTTGAAACGCAATCATTGTATTTGGTGGAAAAAGCGCTTTTGAACCGCCATGCGCGATTATCCAAGGTTTACCTTCACCTCTTACATACGGATTGACGTCAATCGCAGCTTGTTTTGGTACACAAGATGCCAGCCCTAAAATCAATAATAATGGTACTATTTTTTTCATACAATGGAAATATTAAGAAAGAAGAGACGAGACAAAAAATTATAGCTTGATTTTCTGTGCTGCTAAATATTGTAACTGGCTAGGAGTCAGGTGACAGGGTTCAGAAGTCAGAGCATTCTTCGTAATCGAAAGCAGAATCATCTTCAATCGAAGCCGAAATTGTCCTCTTTTAAGAAATACGACCTGACTCCTGATTACTGACTCCTAGCTAATTAATGAATAGATTAGAAAAAGGTCATTAAAACAATTACGCCAAGCAAGGCAGTAAGTCCTAAACTTCCTAACAAAATACCTAGATTAGAAAACCGTTTATTGAGTTTCTTTTTACGTCCGAAAATACCAGCTACGATGGCAAAACCACAAAGCAA
>CAYMSC010000623.1:0-3382 GCA_964392805.1 uncultured Saprospiraceae bacterium | reverse complement strand
TAAGCCTTTTCAGCGAGGGGTTATTGTAAATTTTCGTAAGTTCTCAATGTAGTAATACAATGCTATTTTTTGGAGATAGCATTTAACCCAACCCCTTCTGTTTTTCCTCTTAATTGAATGGTGCCAATCCGCTGCACATGATATTTTTCAGATAAGGTTAGAATGCTTAATAATTTATCAGAAATTAGCAAATCTACTTGATATTTATTGCACTCACTTTGAATCCGACTTGCTGTATTTAAAATATCACCTGAAAAGGAAATTTCTTTTTTGATAGTACCTATTTCTCCTGTGACAACTGCGCCATGATGCAAGCCTGCTTTGAATGAAGGTACATATCCAAATAATGTTAAGTATTGTGCTTGTTTTGCTTGGATGGCAGCTTGTATTTCAAAAAAGCAATGAATACAATTATTGTCTATTGTTCCATTAGGTATCGTCCAACTAACTACTATTTCATCACCAACATATTGATAGATTTCCCCTTGTGCATATAAGATGGAAGGAGTCGCATCATTGATAAAATCATGGAAGAACTGAAAGTAGCGTTCATTGCCGATTTTTTCGGCAATAGTCGTAGAGGAACGAATATCTAGGAACATAAAAATTCTTTCTTCCGTTCTAGGATGAAAATATCTACCTAGTAGTAAATTTCTAAAGTTACCCGGACCATATTTATCATAAATCATCAGGGCAACAATAGTTCCTATAAAAATAATTCCCCAAGAAACGAACAGTTTAATAAAGTCTAAGCCCGTTACAAATTTTTTAACTGCCCCAACCACCACCACATCTACGGGACTTGCTTGGAGTATCAAAGATTGATAAAGCAGTGAGCCTAGTGGTAATAAACAAAAACCACTAATACCGTAAAAACTAAATAGCAATAATAAGGCTTTCCAAAAAGGTAAACTTCTTAGCCAAGGCTCCACTTTATTGACGATAAATAGACCGCCTATAATCCCTGCTATAAATGCAATGAAGATAGTGGAAGCTAAGACGGCAGGTAATCGAAATATCTCAGGATTATTTGTGTAGCTGACCACAATTAGATAATCATAAAAGACTTGAAATAAACTAAGACAAAGCCAAGCAAAGGTGATATAAATGACCTTTCTTAATTTTAAATAAAATTTGGTAGATTGACTTGACATTACAGATTTCGATTAATTGAAATGTGAAGGTAGGGAAAAAATTGGGAGAGAATAGGAAAAATAGTAGAAATAGTGAAGAAATGCTAATTGTGATATTTTATTGCCAATTACGATTATCTGATGAAATGATTAAATTTGTAGGAGACTATTATTGGGATTGGATTAATCAATTTTTAGCACAATTTTAACATGGGAATTACTGCCACCTTGTATGCTTTAAAACGAGAATACTTTAATAAAGGTAGGGAATTATTTAACAGGAGAAGTGATAATAATAATTTTGCTTTAGAATTATTTAATAGTAGAAGTGATAATAATAATTTTGCTTTATTACCTTTATTACATTTGATTGAAGATAATGCGATTAAAAGTATATATTTAGGAAAAGCTTTTAGGGGAATGCCGCAGGTGCTTGCAGGGTATAATATGATAACTAAAACTGAACGCAAGTCGTTAAATTCTATGATTCATGGACGACTATATATTGATAAATGCCCTGATTATTGGTATATAGATAATGCTGAAATTGTTGAGATTTATCAAATTCTTAAATTTTATAATTTTAGAGATGAGCGAATTTTTTTAAAAGCTTTCTTATACAATGCTACTAATATAAATGGTAATGTATTGGAAAGATTTAAAGTATATTTAGCGGACGATAGGATTAGTTGGCGAGATAAAGCAGAGGAAATAAAGAGGCATAGATTTAATAGGGAGAATAATTATGTAACTCAATTTGAAGAGGCTTTATTCTATTTAAGTTTTTATTATCAGTATTATCCAGAGTTAGAAGATTTTTTTGAATTTTGTACAAAGGAAGATGATATTTGGGTTTTGCAACGAATAGCTTGATTTATAATCTTACAAAAAAGCCCCCAATAATTCATCAGAATCATTGAGGGCTTTTGTATTTTTAACATGTGAAAACTTTAAAATTTCACACTTTCAATTTTAGCTTGAATTAAGCTGTTTCTAGCTCTCCAACTAAATTAAAAGCTTCTTTAATAGCATCCACCATATCTAATTTTTCCCAAAGGAAAGTTTCATAAGTTTTGCCATTTATCGTCTTTGTACCACATTCCCTACCCATGTGACCATAAGCCGCAGTTTCAGAGAAAATAGGGTTCTTTAAACCATATTTCTTAACGATACCCGCAGGGCGTAAATCGAATAAGGTATCAACAATCTTAGCGATTTCACCGTCTGTCTTATCAACATTACTCGTGCCATATGTATCAACAAAAATACCGACTGGTCTCGCTACGCCAATTGCATAAGCTACTTGGACCAAAGCTTGACTGGCAACACCTGCCGCTACTAAATTTTTAGCAATGTGACGAGTTGCATAAGCAGCAGAACGGTCTACTTTAGAAGAATCCTTTCCAGAGAAAGCACCTCCACCATGCGCACCTTTACCACCATAAGTATCTACGATAATTTTTCTACCCGTTAAACCAGTATCACCGTGTGGTCCACCAATTACGAACTTACCAGTAGGATTGATATGATAAATAATATCTTTATTAAATAATTTTTGAATTCGCTTAGGTAATTGTTTCTTTACTCTAGGAATCAAAATCTTCTTAACGTCATTATTGATTTTTTCAAGCATAGCTGCTTCCTCATCAAAATCGTCATGTTGAGTAGAAACAACAATTGTATCAATTCTTAAAGGTGTATGGTCGTCAGCATACTCGATAGTTACTTGCGACTTAGAATCAGGTCGTAAGTACTTCATTTTTTTGCCTTCCTTTCGGATAGCGGCTAATTCTTGTAACAACTTGTGGGAAATATCAAGTGCCAAAGGCATATAGTTGTCAGATTCGTTGGTTGCATAACCAAACATCATTCCTTGGTCACCAGCACCTTGGTCTTCCTCTTTTTTACCTACATCTACTCCTTGAGCAATATCGGCAGATTGTTCGTGGATAGCTGATAATACACCACAAGAAGTTGCATCAAATTGGTATTCAGATTTTGTGTAACCAATTCTTTTGATAACTTCTCTTACTGTTTTTTGTACGTCGATTACTGCTTCTGAGCGAACTTCTCCTGCAACAACTACTAAACCCGTTGTACAGAGTGTTTCACAAGCCACCTTAGAATTAGCATCTTGTGCTAAATAAGCATCAATAATAGCATCAGAGATTTGGTCAGAAACTTTATCTGGGTGTCCCTCAGACACAGATTCAGAAGTAAATAAATAGGGCATTTTCCTATGTTTTTCA
>CAYMSC010000622.1:0-3388 GCA_964392805.1 uncultured Saprospiraceae bacterium | reverse complement strand
TATCACCTTATAAACCTAACAAAATATGAGAAACGAATACAAATTATTTTTGCCGGTATTATTTAGTTGCCTTTTATTTAGTTGTGTGAGTGCGGATAAATACACAGAATTGGTGCAAGTGAAAGATTATTTAGAGCAAGAGAATCAACGACTAAAAGATGGAGATGAAGAAAATCGTAGTCTTAGAGCAAAAATTCGGCAAGACAAAGCTATGGCAGACAAAGCAGAAGCGGAAATTGCTGAATTAACGGCTAGTTTTAATAGCCTTAATCGAAATTATCAAGATTTAGCAAATCGGTATAATGATCTAGTAGCGAGCAATAAACAAATTGGTCTTGGGGCTGCGAGCGAGAAACAATTTTTGGAAGAAAATCTTGCTCAAAAACAATTGGAATTAGAAAGTAAAGAGCGGCAATTACAAACAGTTCAATTTACGCTAACACAAAGAGATAAACGGATAGCGGAGTTGCTACAACTGTTACGGGCGAAAGAAGGAAATTAAATTAGTTATAAGTGGTGAGTGGTAAGTTGTAAATTTAACCTACTCACCACTTAAGTACCAACTCATCACTTACTACTTAAATTTTACCACTAATTAAATGCCAATAATAGCGTCCTCCTACCAGAAGCCTCCTTTTCCTTATATTAATGGTCATGCACAAACTGTTTTTCCGTCGATGTTTAGAAAAATAAAAGAACCTATTTACGAAAGGGAGCGACTAGAATTGTCTGATGGAGATTTTGTGGATTTGGATTGGTTTAGAAGCGAAAGTGACCAACTAATTATCTTAACTCATGGTTTAGAAGGAAGTTCCGAGCGGCATTATGTCAAAGAAACTGCTAAGCTTTTTCATGAAAATGGATGGGAAGCTTTAGCATGGAATTGTCGTTCTTGTAGCGGTGAAATGAATCGTAATTTGAGGATGTACAATCATGGAGATATTGAAGATATTACAGCCGTTATTAATTATGCAAATCAACAGAAAACCTATAAAAGTATCGTCTTAGCAGGATATAGTATGGGAGGTAATATTGGGATGAAATATTTGGGGGTAAATGGTAAAAATATTCCAACCAATATAAAAGTCTCCATCAATTTTTCTGCACCGACTGACCTTCTTTCCAGTGTTAAATTATTAGACTTACCCAAGAGCTGGTTTTATAGCAACCGATTTCGTCAAAAGATTTGGAAAAAAATACAGATAAAAGCGGGGCAATTTCCGGGGGTAGTAGATTTGTCAAATTATCAGAAGGTCAAGAAATGGGAGGATTTTGATAATTATTTTACCGCACCTGTCAATGGTTTTGATAATGCACAAGCTTTTTATCGTTTTGCTTCAGCTAAATTTTTTATGGACGATATTTCGATTCCTACTTTATTAGTCAACGCTAAAAATGACCCAATTTTAACTCCTGAA
This sequence comes from uncultured Saprospiraceae bacterium, assembly GCA_964392805.1. Classification (GTDB taxonomy): domain Bacteria; phylum Bacteroidota; class Bacteroidia; order Chitinophagales; family Saprospiraceae; genus JAFMDF01. The sequence continues at coordinate 1,970 of CAYMSC010000622.1, read as the reverse complement.
TGTAATCCTATTCAATTGGCAGAAAGTAACTCTAATTTCTATTTGGAAATGCCGGAACAGGGAGGTCATGTTGGGTTTACTGTTAGAGATAAAGCGTATTCTTTTATGGCTACTCGTGGGTGGGAATTTGTGCAGGAGGTTTTGCAAGTTATTTGAAACACATAAGTTTTTTATAATATTTTGTTTTGCAAAAACCTAACCCTCTAAAATAGCTTTACTTTTCATAGCCGCAGCCAATTCCACGCCCAAATAATTATCAATCAAATGATGCATTAAATAAATAATTGGTGTAAGAAAAACGGCCACCAGAAACTTATAAGTATAATTCACCACACCGACCGCTAGAAAAAGACTGATAGGCCATTGCGGCGGTCCTAGCACAAAAGCAATATAAAGTACTAAAAAGCTATCAATGAATTGAGAGACGACCGTAGAACCCGTTGCCCTTAGCCAAACTTTTTCATTACCTGTCCATTTTCTTAAGCGATGAAAAATGGTTGCATCAATTATCTGACCAACTAAAAAAGCGATAATAGAAGCTACTATTATCCATGCTCCTTGACCAAAAATAACGGCAAAAGCGGCCTGCATATCAGGAACGCCCTGTTTGATAAAGGTACTTATCCAAAAATCAGCAGGGACTAAATGGATAGCGCCATAAATCATGAAAAAGGCATAACTAATCATGCCTACTCCTATATAAGAAAGCATTTTTACCCCTCTCTTTCCATAGTATTCATTAATTAAGTCCGTCATAATAAACACGACCGGCCATAATAAAACACCTGCTGAAAGGGATAGAGAACCAGCGTGTCCGAATAAATTCCAATTGAGCGGGTCTATACCTATGGTTTGTTCAACAGCAAATATTTTAACGCCAATAAATTCTGCCACAATAGCATTACAAATAAAAAAAGTGGCTAATATAATGAATAATACAGTCGGTTTGTTCGTTAAAATATTCTGAGGAGAAATGGTATTATTATTAGTTGATTTGCTCATAATTTTCCCTTGAAAAAACATTAATTTTTATGGTAACCGTTCTAAACGCAGCGTAAAATTACCAAAAAGAAATAGGAAAATATCAGAATGGGTTAGAATTTTAGATAGCAAAGTATTTGCCTTGTTGGAAAACATTATTAAGTTTGCTAGCGTATTAATAAGATAGGATAGTATTGCTATTCCTTAATAACGATAAAGTAATAAGACCATCCTAATATAGGAGTTATTGTTTTACCGTTACTTCATTATAAAAATTAAATAAACATTCCTATTAATTATGCCGGAAGAAAAGAAAAAAGGAAATCAGCTTAATATAGAATTACCAGAAGAAGTAGCAGAAGGTATTTATTCTAATCTAGCAATAATTTCTCATTCTCAAACAGAATTTGTAGTGGATTTTGTACGATTAGTACCTAATGTACCAAAAGCAAAGGTGAAGTCTCGAATTATTTTAACACCAACACATGCTAAACGATTATTGAAAGCTTTAGCAGACAATGTCAGAAAATTTGAAAGCCAACATGGTCCAATAAAGGATAAAGAGACCCATCAAATGCCACCAATGAGTTTTAATACGCCGACTGCATTGGCGTAGAATCTCTATTTATTTCCCATTCCTTACTTATTATGAATTTATTATGTCTTCCTTTTTAACGTGAGTTTTGGATATAGTTGATTGATTTTCAAAGGAATACAAGTTTTTGACTTGCACTTTTGTCTAAAATGACAAAAATGAATCGAACGAATTATTCTTTATTCGATTGATTGTCAGTTGCTTATATTCAAAATTTATCATTCAATCATTCAAAATTGACGTTTTTTAGTAGGTTTAAAAATGGGCGCAATTGGGATTTGTCCCCGAGTCCCTTTAGGGGCTAAACACGGGTAACCATAAAATAAGCAATTAATCATGTCTAAACGTGCCGTAGGTACGCAACATCCGTTTCAAAATCATGTTACGTACCTAC
>CAYMSC010000621.1:0-3389 GCA_964392805.1 uncultured Saprospiraceae bacterium | reverse complement strand
CTAAGTCAATAAGTTACCGTCTGCATCCCATTCTGCAATATCCATTCGCTTGCTTTGGTCCACACATTTAGCTAACCATTCGGGGTCGTAGTCTACCTCGTGATTGGCTAAGACTTCTTCGGGCACACCATCCCATACATTGGCATAATTGCCTGTATAACCAAGGTCATCCAAGCCCATACGAGTGGTGTAATAACCCGTTAAAGTTAAATTCCGCATTAGGTCAAAGAATTTAATACCTTGAGACATATTTGGTCGTTCTCCATTAGGGTCTGGATAGGCAATATCGTCAATGATTTGAATTTGTTCACTATCAGAACAGTTAATAAATTCCTTGTTAAATCGTCGATTAGCTGCTCCGTCTAACCACATCAACCCACCACGTATAGGCAATTGATGTGTAGGAATATCTTTGACGATAAATGCTATGAAAGTAGGTACTTCGGCATCATTTGCCGAACCAGCATCCGCAGTTGCAGGCAAAATAATATCACATAACACCGCAATCGTCGCTAATTCATGTTCATTAAGATAGACTTCACTTTTTATTTTTTCATCCCTTGCAATTTCATTCGGTTGCCTTCCATATAAACCTGTTGTTGCTTTTACAACTTCTTCCTTCGTTGTTGTTTCATTTTGACAACTCATAGTCGAACCCAAAGTCGCCCCTGCAACCGTTCCGACCAATAATGTCTTTAAAGAGTCTCTTCTTTTCATTTTATATATTTTTGGAGGTTAACGGTACTTGATTTATAATACTCGATTACCTGTTTTTATGATTATAAATACTTTATGATGCACAGCTCACAGAGCTGTGTTACTGCTGATTGCTGACTGCCTACTGCAAACTGAATTAAATATTCTGCTGTTTATACTGTTCCACAATATATTCAGATGTCCGCATAGATAAAGCCATAATCGTCCAGGTACAGTTTTTATCCGCTTGGGAAGTAAAGGGTCCTGCATCCACTACAAAAACATTATCCGCATCGTGCAATTGACAATATTTATTGGTTACGGAAGTTTTAGGGTCATTTCCCATTCTAGTCGTACCGACCTCATGAATGATTTGACCAGGGTTTAATAAGCCCCAATCTTTATCTTTTCCGGGCTTATCGCCTAATGGAATCGCCCCCATCGCATGACCAATTTCATCAAAGGTTTCAATCATATGTTTGGCTTGGTAGCGTTCATAGTCTTGCCATTTATAATTAAATTGTAGTACGGGAATCCCAAATTCATCGACTACATTGGGGTCTAATTCACAACGGTTTTCTCGCATGGCAATAGCCTCTCCTCGACCAGACATCCCTATCATTGCTCCAAAGAATTGTTTGACATCTTTTCTTAATTTATCTCCATAGCCTCCCACTTGTCCTTGCACAAATTTATTCATTTCCGTCACCCCAAATCCAAAGCCATAGCTGGGCATTCCCATTCCTCCCCAAACTTCTATATGGTATCCTCTTGGGAAATTTAATTTCTTGTTATCCAACCACCAAGGGCTATAAACGTGCATACCGCCAACTCCGTCCTCATTATAATCCTTTTTACGATTCATCAAAGCAGGTACAAAATAGCCTCGACCTGCCCCCGTAGAATCATGTAAATATCGACCTACATTATCACTACTATTACCCAATCCATTGGGATGTTGCTTACTTTTTGAGTTCAATAAAATCCTTGCAGAACTACAAGCTGATGCCCCCAAAACAACAGAGCGTCCTTTTAGTTGATATTCCTTTCGGTCTTCTTTATTAATAAATGATACGCCTGTTGCTCGACCTTCGTCGTTAGTCGTCACGGATTTAACCATGCTATTGACATATAAATCTACCTGACCTCCATTAATGGCAGGAATACAAAAAACGGAACTAGAAGAAAAGTCTGCATAGACATTACAAGAACGGTTACATTGCTTACAATAAAAACAAACGCCACGGTCATTATTCAATTTTTTGGTCAAAATGGACAACCGAGAAGGAATTACATCTACCCCAACTTTTTTTGCGCCTTTGATGTAATACAATTCATGTAATCTAGGTTTGGGCGCAGGTAAAAAGAACCCATCGGGGTCATTATGTCGCTTTTCTTTAGACCCAAAGACACCAACCATTTTATCGAGTTTATCGTAATACGGTTTGATGTCGTCATAACTAATCGGCCAGTTTTCTCCCAAGCCATCAATATCCTTTCGCTTAAAATCATCTGGACCAAAGCGCAAGGAAATTCTTCCCCAATGATTTGTCCGCCCTCCTAACATTCTCGACCGCCACCACATAAAATTAGAACCGTCCTTTTGGGTATAGGGTTCTCCGTCTACTTTCCAATCCCCCCAAGACATATCGTAATCTCCAAAGGCACGGGTCACACTTGCCCCTCTTCGGGGAGATTCCCAAGGCCACTTCATTTGTGTTTGTGTCACGGGGTCTTTTGGGTCGAAGAATGGGCCCGCTTCGATTAAAGCGACTTTCATTCCTGCTTCTGACAGAATTTTGGTTGCCATTCCGCCACCTGCGCCTGAACCGACAATTATAGCATCATATTCTTTGGCTGTTTCTTTTATTTGCATAGTTTGAAAGGTATAGAGGTTTAAAGGTGTAGAGGTTTATGGGTATATAGGTTTAGAGGTTTAGAGGTCTCTTTGCTTACTCTAAATTTTCTATTTTTTTGATGTTTCCTTGGATGGGGGTAATGGTAATTACGGTATCTTTTTCTACTGCGTAAAACAAATATTGGCTGTTATGACCAATTAGTCGAACATTCTCTGTTTCTCCATCAACAAAAGTGATTATGCGATTGACACCCAATTCACCTGCTTTTAAATCTTTTGAAAGAAATATTCCTCCACCAAGGCCATAGCCAGTAAATCCACCAAAAATTGCAATCGCAATTACAATTATAGTTGCATCTATTGGTTTAACCTGTAAAGTATTATTTGCTTTAGCAGTTTCCATCTTTTTCTTGTACCAATCTTCATCTTTATTTTTCTTATAATACCGTTGCAAATAATAAAAGAATAGGCAAATAATTAAACTTAAAACAATAAAAGATATAAGCAATGTAATATCTTTTGTTAAGTAGACTATAGGAGTCAATAAAACATCAAATACACTTGAATAATTAATAATATTAACCCCCAAAAATCCATATTTAACCGCATCCGTTATAACTCCTAAAATTAATAGATAGAGATAACCCAGAGACAAATAATCTTGAATACTTCTTCGTTTTGGTTCTTTATTCGCCGTTTCTTTTTGCTCCATTTATAAATATTTTTTTGACAAGTTTATCAAATCTAAAAGTTTCCTCCCAATATATTTTAGGCACTACAGTGAAAAGTGTGGGTCAAATTTTCTACAATGTGGATGATAGTATTGCACAACTCA
>CAYMSC010000620.1:0-3405 GCA_964392805.1 uncultured Saprospiraceae bacterium | reverse complement strand
AAGATAAAATTTGCCACTTGTAGCCAATTGATGGAATTTTAAACATGCTCTTAACTTAATAACCTTCAAAGAATAATTGGAACATTTAATATCCGTGTCCCTTTACTTATTCGTGATAAATCAATAAAAATAGTGCTCTTTATTTTTTGTCTTTGCCAAGTTATTTAAATGTCTTCACACAATAAATACAGTTATAATCAAAAAGTTGGCACAACCTTTAAGAATTTGACAACATCTTTTTATAGCAATACAGCGTTTATTAATTAGAATCGCCTAATTTTAGGCACAATTTGAAAAATTTGAGGATTAAGGGAACAGGTAAAATATAATCTGCTCCCTAAGCAAGGATAAAAAATAAGTTATTGGTTTTTAATAACTTATTTTTTACCGATATTATTAGGCAAAATAAAATATTTATGAAAAGGATTTCCTTCTTATTATTTTCGACATTATTGTTTTCTTTTGGTTGTAAAACAAGTCAACAGTTAGTAGAAGAACCAATTATAGATGCAACCATAACAGAATTTAGAGAATTAGATACGATGTTTGTATTAGCAGACAAACCATCCGAAAAAAAAGCACCAGAAGAATATAGCTTACCTGTTCACAAACCCAGTTATCGGTTAATCAATGATTTGATACACACCAAATTGGAGGTAGAATTTGATTGGACAAAAGAACGAGTCATCGGAAAAGCAGAATTAACCCTAAAGCCTTGGTTTGACCCTACGGATAAATTAGAGTTAGATGCCAAAAATTTTGATATTAAAAAAATCATGTTAGCAACTGGAGAAGAATTGAAGTATGAGTATGATGGTAAAAAAATTCAGATTCAGTTAAATCGGGAATATAAAAAGACAGAAAATTATAAAATCATTATTAAATATGTTGCCAAGCCTTCCGAGGGAGAAATTGGCGGAAGCGCAGCAATTACATCTGATAAAGGATTATTTTTTATCAATTCGGATGGTAGTGACAAAAACAAGCCACAGCAAATATGGACACAAGGAGAAACAGAAAATAATTCTCGCTGGTTTCCAACCATTGATAAACCTAATGAGCGAACGACCCAAGAGATTTACGTTACGGTACAAGATAAATTCAAAACCCTTTCCAATGGGGTATTAATGTCTTCCAATAAAAATGCCGACGGCACTCGAACAGATTATTGGAAAATGGACCAACCGCACGCGCCGTATCTGTTCATGTTAGCAATTGGAGATTTTGCCAAAGTAGGAGAGACGTGGAAAGGTATTCCAGTTGATTATTATGTAGAACCTGAATACGAAGCAGATGCTAAAAATATTTTTGCCCATACGCCTGAGATGTTATCCTTCTTTTCTGAAAAATTAGGTTTGGATTATATGTGGCCTAAATATTCGCAGATAGTAGTAAGAGATTATGTATCTGGTGCAATGGAAAATACTTCTGCGGTTATTTTTGGAGAACAAGTTCAAAAAACAACTAGGGAATTAATAGATAACCACAATGATTATATTGTTGCCCATGAATTATTTCACCATTGGTTTGGTGATTATGTGACTTGTGAAAGTTGGGCCAATTTGACGATGAATGAAGGGTTTGCCAATTATAGTGAATATTTATGGTTTGAACACAAATATGGAAAAGACGAAGCCGACCATCATAGAATCAATGAATTGAATGGCTATTTAGGGTCTGTTGTAGGAGGAGGAGCGCATCCATTAATATGGTTTGACAATCCAGATAAAGAAGCGATGTTCGATGGGCACAGTTATAACAAGGGCGGCATGGTATTACACATGTTGCGTAAATATGTGGGAGACGAAGCATTTTTTGCTTCTTTACAAAAATACTTAAAAGACAATGCCTACACCGCAGTAGAAGCCCATGACCTCAGATTAGCATTTGAGGAAGTGACTGGACAAGACTTAAACTGGTTTTTCGACCAATGGTATTTTGCCGCAGGACATCCAGAATTAACCATTGATTACGATTATGATTTGGCAACCCAAACCGCAAGTGTCACCATCGAGCAAAAACAAGACCCAGAAAAAAGTCCAGCTATTTTCCAATTACCTATTGTCATTGATATTTATCAAGATGCCAATACCGTAACAAGAGAAGCAATAATGATGAATTTGCGTAAGCAAACTTTCACCTTCAAATCAGCGGTCAAACCTGCTTTAATTAATGTTGATGCAGATAAAGTTTTATTAGCAGAAAGAACGGATAGTAAAACTGCCGCAGAATATGTTTTTCAATATAATAATGTGGATAATCTAATGGATAGATTTGAAGCGATACAAAATCTACAAGAGGAAAAAACACCTGAAGCCAAAAAAATCAAAAAAGCGGCTTTAAGAGATAAGCATTGGTTTATCAGAAATATGGGCTTAGGCGCAATTGAGCCAGATGCAGAAAGTTTAGAGGAAGTAGCCAAACTAGCCGTAGGAGATGTTAACTCAAAAGTGAGAGCCAATGCCATCAGTTTGTTAACCAATGCAGAATATGCTGGTTTAAGTTCTATTACGGAAAAAGTATTGGCGAATGAACAAGCCTTTCCAGTAATTGGTGCGGCATTATTAGGTTTGAATCAATCTAATCCAATAGAAGCAGTCAAGCAAGCAGAAAAAATAGAAAAAACAGAAACCAATGCTTCTTTACTGTCTGCAGTTGGTGGCATCTACGCAGCGCAAGGAAAATTTGATAAAATTCCATTTTTTGAAAATACTTGGAATAAAATAGATGGTCCAGAAGCAGCTAACTTTTTATATAATTATGCGGGTTTAGTACTGGCAAGCGGTCAAGATGCCAAACCCTCTTTAGGAAAACTAAAAGATATTTCTGTTAACATGGGACAATCTTTATGGCGAAGATTTGCCTCCACACAAGTCCTAGCCGAATTAGGGCAATTTTATACGCAGATGCAAAATCAAGCCGCAGATGATATCGCCAAAGCTAGTTTCAAGGAAAATGCGGATTTGATACAAACTTTTATTGCCGCTATCAAAAAAGCAGAAACAAATCCTCAATTAGTATCTGAATATTCAAAATTGTAAAAAATAGTGCTTTGGGTATAATCCCAAATGTACCGACGAATTCATTCGTCGCTAAAAGATTAGCAGATTTAAAAATTTAACGACGAATGAATTCGTCGATACTTTGCAAAAAATCTTGTCTTTAACCGAGGCAAGATTTTTTGCGTTTAGTAGTGATTAAAAAATAACTCCGATATTTTAAATCATCATGTATTAGGCGCTATATCATTTTCCTAATCATTTCTTCATGAAATTCAACCAATGCAACCCGTTTTTAGGGCAAGATATTAATGGATAAGGAACTAAAAAAAGAACAAAGCAGTTCTATCCATCTAAAAACAAGTCAACAAGCAAGAACATTAGCCAACAAAACCCTAACTTTGCA
>CAYMSC010000619.1:0-3407 GCA_964392805.1 uncultured Saprospiraceae bacterium | reverse complement strand
AATTTTATATATGATTGATTTTGCGGAACTTAGATATGCCAAATCTCAAAGATTTGGCATATCTCGGCTATTTGCGGTCAGCCTGTACTGCTTACTGCTTACTGCATATTCTTCACTTCATCCTGCAAACCGCTCCAAGTCTTCAAATGACCTTCAAGTTCCGCAGATAATTCTTTAAAAACCTGATAAGCCCCATCTGTTGGTCTAGCATCGCCATTTTCTAAACTTCTCCTCAAAGAAGCTAATCGATTATTTAATTTAATTGGGAAATTTAAAGGGTCTTGTGCACTTTGATTTTTGACTTGATATAAAGCTTCTTCTACACCAGTCATTTTTTTCACAACTGATTCAATAGTCGTTTCTTTTAGTTCTCCCGATTTAACTTTCTTTTGTAAATCTGCTCGCATTTTTCGAATATCAATTACTGCCTGATTAGCTAAAGATGTTTTGTCTCTTATTTGTATAGCTAAATCAAATTGTTCTTGTAAATCTGCTTTCGTAATACCTTTTAAATTGGGGTCCATTTTGATTTCAAAAGGCCAAGTTTTTGTAAAATCGCCCGCAGTCAATCTAGCTTGATATTTTCCTAAGGGTGCTTTGGGGCCACGAGTTGGACGAGCACTCCAAATAATCATTCCTTCAAAAGAGGTAGCTCCTTGATAACGCAAATCCCAAGTAAAATTATTCATGCCAGCAGCGGTAGTCGGCGTACTAGACCCACCTCTTAGCCACCAAGGCAAATTAGGGTCGGGTTTATAAGTAGTTTCTTTTCCCGTAAAGGTATCAATCACTTTTCCGCTTTCGTCTAGTATTTCAATCACCACAGAATCCGCTTGTTCTTTTAAATAGTAAGGAACAACCAGTTCGCTAATTCCACGGATAGCATCGGTGGGTTGAAAACAGATTTTTTCTTGCTTGGCTAACTCAGGAGTCAATTGCCGTAAAGGGCCAATATCATCTAAAATCCAAAACCCTCGACCATGAGAACCTAAAACTACATCGTTATCCTTGACCACCAAATCTCTAATTGGTGTATCAGGTAAATTAAGTTGTAAAGTTTGCCATAAATCTCCCTTATTAAAAGAAACATAAACGCCATGTTCGGTTGCTAAAAATAACATTCCTTTTCTTACAGGGTCTTCTCTAACTGCTCTGGCAAAATGTCCATCTCCAATACCAGTAATAATTTTTTTCCATGTTTTACCATAATCTTCGGTACGGTAAACATAAGGTTGACGGTCGTCTACCTGATAGCGATTTGCTGCTACATATAATACGCCTTCCTCATGGATAGATTCTTCTATAATGCTGACTCTAGAAAATTTAGGTAAATTCTTAGGGGTAATATCAGACCAATTTTTACCGCCATTTCTGGTAATATGAATTTTGCCATCATCAGAACCCGCCCAAATTGTATTCACATCATGACTCGACGGTGCCAAAGCAAAAACCGTTGCATAGATTTCTGGTCCATTCATATCCATCGTCAATACACCACCAGTTTTTCCTAATGTTTCTGGGTCGGCATAGGTTAAATCTGGACTAATTTTCTCCCAACTTTGCCCATCATTCGTGGTCTTCCAAACGTGTTGCGAACAGGTGTACATTATAGAAGGGTCTAAGGGAGAAAACATAATTGGGAAGGTCCATTGCCAACGTTCTGGTAAAGCACTTGCAGGTTCGCCAGAAAAGAATCTTGGATACACTTGAATATCTCTTTTCTGACCATTACTTCTATCATATCTGGTCAGTAATGCCCCTTGACTCCCTGCATAAAATAAGTCTGGATTAGTTGGATGTTGGCTAATCCAACCACTCTCTCCACCACCAACTGCATAATACCAGCCATGATTGGGTCCTCTTGCCTGTTTGTGTCCCCAACCATCGCTTGGCATCGCCAAAGTACTATTATCTTGCTGTGCGCCTGCTACATGATACGGCACATCGCTAGTTGCCATCACATGATAAAATTGGGTAGTACAATAATCTTGTTCGGTCCATGTTTTACCGCCATTCATACTTACTGTTCCTCCACCATCAGTCGATAAAATTAACCTTTGTGGATTATTAGGGTCAATCCAAAGGTCATGGTGGTCGCCGTGTGGCGTACCGATTCTATCAAAAGTTGCTCCACCGTCAGTAGATTTATAAAAACCAACATTTAATCCGTAGACCACATCTTTATCCCAAGGGTCAGCGACTAATCGAGAATAATAAAAAGCTCGCTGTCTTAATTTTCTTTCTTTATTAATACGTGTCCAAGTCCAACCACCATCATCTGAGCGAAAAATACCCCCTTCATTCGCTTCCACTACTGCATACAAGCGATTATTATCCGCTGGAGAAACAGTGATACCAATTTTTCCTAAAGGACCTTTAGGCATCCCAGGATTATTTTGTAATTCTACCCAAGTATCTCCACCGTCTAATGATTTGAATAATTTGCAATCGGGGCCTCCACCCCACATTTTCCATGCTTTTCGATAAACTTGCCAAGTACTCGCATATAAAATTTTAGGGTCTTTTCTATCAATAATAATATCTGCAGCACCTGCTTTATCAGAAACATATAACACCTTTTTCCAGGTATTACCTCCGTCCCTACTTCTAAAAACGCCTCGTTCCTCATTATCTCCATAAGGATGCCCTAAAGCAGCGACATAAACAATATTTGGGTCGGTTGGATGTACTCTCACCCTTGATATAGCTTGTGTCTCTTCAAGTCCTAAATGTCTCCATGTTTTACCACCGTCTACCGTTTTATAAACCCCATCTCCTTGTGTTATACTTCCTCTTAATTGAGTCTCTCCCATTCCGATGTAAACAATATCAGGATTCGTTTCTGCCACACCTACCGCACCTACCGAAGAACTAGTCACCTGTCCATCTGTGACAGGAAACCATTCTTGCCCTCCATCTGTCGTTTTCCAAAGCCCTCCACCAGTTGCACCAAAATAATATTCAAAAGGTCTACCGGGACTACCACTACAGCCCAATGACCGACCTCCACGATTTGGTCCAATATTTCGCCACGCTAATTTTTCATAAAACTGCTCGCTGACGATAGGTTTTTCTTTTGGGGATTGTGCTGAAAGTAGGGTATTTATTCCGATAAAACAGCATAAAACGATTCCTTTAAGGAGTGATTGTTGGACCTTTTGGTAATACATGATTCGGTTGGTATTTATTAGAAACATTTACGAAATAGGTCGAATTTAGCAGAATTTAAGGATTTTTTAGAGAAAAGGGTAGAAAATATTTTTGATGCTATCAATTGATTATACGCTACACAGGGCAAAAAAGTAATCTTCAATCTTGAGATTTAGTACGGGCAATCCCTTTTTTATACCGGTTTAGGGCGAACGAAAAGTCGTTTTTATAATATGTAAACGACTGATAAAAGTTGA
>CAYMSC010000618.1:0-3416 GCA_964392805.1 uncultured Saprospiraceae bacterium | reverse complement strand
AAGCTAGATTTAAAATATTGACTATCAGATACTTAAAATTTAAAAATCTGACCTCTGACAGAAAAATGTAATTTTTCGGTCTGACTTCTAATCTCTTTTGTCCAGTAGTATAAAATAAGCTCCAAAAAACAATTTTAAGCGTTGATACTTAGGTATCAGCGCTTTTTCTTTCATTACAAGTAAAAATTAAATAAATTTGGGTATCTAAACAAATAAACTTAAAACACATGAATAAAGTAAGGGAGAATATAGCTCTGTCCGCTACCCTACCGGCTGATTTCTACTTCGACAGTGCGATTTGGGAACAAATGAAAGAAGCCGTGTTTGCAAAAAGTTGGTTATACATTGGCGATGAGAAGCAGATTTTCAATGTGGTTATCAATACCTATCCCTTCTTTTTACTAGAAAAATATATTGAAGAGCCCTTAGTATTAACGGAAAAAAAAGGAGAAGTTCGTTGCCTATCTAATGTATGTACCCATAGAGGATTTATCGTTACCCATCATCCTGGGAAGAACAAAAAACTAACCTGTTCCTATCATGGTCGTCGCTTTGATTTGGAAGGCAAATTTGAGTTTATGCCTGAATTTAAAGAAGTCGAAAACTTCCCTCGTCCATGTGAACATTTACATCAATTACCACTCCATAAATGGGCAAATTTTCTTTTTACTAGTTTAGACCCAAAGATTGATTTTTCGGAAATGGCTACGGAGTTAGAAAAGATGGTTGGTTTCATGAATATAGAAGATTTTGTATTTGCACCAGCGTACTCGAAAACGTATAATGTACAATCTCATTGGGCACTTTATATTGACAATTATTTGGAAGGATTTCATGTTCCCTTTGTCCATCCGACGTTAAATAGTATGTTAGATTATGGTAAGTACGATACGATTTGTGACGGACATATGGTTTTGCAAGTGGGTTATGGGGACAAGGGCACGGAAACTTTCGATTTTCCAGAAGGGCACCCAGATTATGGCAAGGATATTTCTGCTTATTATTATTGGTTCTATCCTAATTTTATGCTCAATTTTTATCCTTGGGGGGTGCAAATAAATATTGTTAAACCTGTTTCCCCTACTTTTACAAAAGTAGAATTTTTATACTATATCAAAGACCAAGATATTTGGGAACGCATGGCAGGTGATGCCGTTGGCGAAAAGACACAACAAGAAGATGAATGGGTGGTAGAAGGGGTACAAAAAGGCTTAAAATCTAGGTTTTATACGGATGGGCGATTTTCTGCTAAACGGGAGACGGGGGTGCATCATTTTCATCGGTTGTTGAAGCATTATTTGTCGGTTTAATAATATTGAAACTCCTTTTTAAATTGAACCCTCCAAGGGTTTGGCCCCCTTGGAGGATTTAGTGCTGATATTATTATATATTTAACGTTCTACTACAAACCGTTCCGTAATAGCCGTTTTACCTTTTATCAAAGTCAAAAAATAAATTCCAGAAGCAAAACCGCTCACATCTTCGGTCAAAATATTATCCTCAAACCTAGAAGGTAGAATTTGTTTTTGACGAACTACTTGCCCTAAAGCATTGGTAATATAAAATTGATAAGGTTCAAAATCAGGTGTTTCAAAAGCAAGGGTTAAGGCATCCGTAGTTGGATTAGGAAATAGACTCAAAATTTGAGAATTATCACTCTGAGGTCGACCACAATATAATTGTACCCCTTTCATTGCCTCAAAAGCGTCTAATCTTCCATTAGAAACAGTCCGTTCATTGAAACCCAATAATGGTTGCGTTCCATTTAAAATGACTGATTTAATAAATTTGGCAGTTGTTGCAGGGTTCGTAATCGCATCTTGGCCCAATCGGGTACAAGGCAAGCTATATAATAAACCAACTGTTCCTGTCACTAAAGGAGTAGCCATAGAAGTGCCACTTCCAAAACCGTAACCATCTTCTAAAGATAAGGTATAAATTCTCTCACCTGGCGCTGCTAAATCAATCGTCTCCTCACCAAATCCACTACTACTCGCTTTTTCATTTTGTTCATTAGAAGAAGTAACGGCAATCACAAAATCACTTGGACAAGTAGGTAATACATCTCCCACTTCATCCACATCTATATCTCTATTATCCGTAGCGACTACGCTTAAAATGCCTTCTTGTCCCATCAATTCTATTAACTCACACATTTCTAGTCCCAAAGTAAAATCTCTATAATTGCCATCCCATCCAAAAGAATAATTTAAAGCAACAATAAATGCCCCTTCTCTTCCATCTGTCTCATTAAATTTTTTACGTAAATTATAGGCGTACTCTTGTGCTTCCAACACCTCACTGGCTAAATTAACCTTAGAAAATAAAAGCAAATCTATATCCCAATTAACTCCTGCCACTCCTATCTCATTATTACCTTTCGCTCCAATGATTCCTGCTACTTGTGTACCATGTGCATCTGTACTACCATCTCTTAAGGTTGGCGTATGTTCATCTGTAAGGTCAAATAAATTTAAACCAAAATAATCATCCACATAACCATTGTTATCATCATCTCTTCCATTATTAGGAATTTCGGCATTATTTCTCCAAACATTATCTTTTAAATCTTCGTGCGTCGGGTCAAATCCTTTTTCTAAGACACCAATGACTATTCGTTTGCCATCGACTGTTTGACCGCCTGTTGTTTCGTCCCACACCAAATCAGCTTGGGCATTGAGCATATTCCATTGTTCGCCAAAATCTTCATCGTTAGGTTCAAGATTTCGATATTTTATAGGCTGGTCATATCCAACGGCTACAACTGCTTTATCTCGCTTCAATTCCTGCATTAATTGCTGATTGTCATTGGATTGAATGGTATAAATATTAAAAATTGAAGAGACCTTTCGTTGGGCTTGTATCTTCAACCCATTACGATTATTGGTCGTATATTTTTGAAAGAATTGGGTAGCTTTCACTTTGGATTGTAGGCGAATAATCAATCCTTTATCGTTATCTGTCGATTGATTTTGTCCATATAATAATAGAAAGGAGGAAAAGAATAGGCAGAAAAAGAATAATTTTTTCATTAGTCTTATGGATTATAGTGAGGAATATATTTATAGAAACGACTAATGGAAGGGATTAGTTTGGTAACGAGGGATTTTTAACTAAAGTGTTATTATATAAGCTATCTGATTTTTTAGTAATTTCTTTGTTTATTTTAGTTGAATCACTAAAGATCCAAAGAACACAAAAGAGGTAAACAAAACACATTTTTTTGAAGTATTTCGTTTTTTAATAAAAAAATCCCGTAAAAGGACAAAGATTAAATATCTTTTGCTTCTACGAGACTTCTTCGCTTTACAATTGGTTCTCAAAAAGAGGGCTTTGGTTTTTTGGATTTCAACACTCTTTGTTGACTTTTGTAAGGTTCACAAAATGAAACAAGAATATAAGTTCTGTTTTATTAA
>CAYMSC010000617.1:0-3422 GCA_964392805.1 uncultured Saprospiraceae bacterium | reverse complement strand
CCAATGTCTGCGCTTCCCTACTCCCCTCCTCTACTTGGTGATTATACACCCAATTAGCAACAGGTGGCATACTCATTAAAATAGATTCTGTCCGACCGTCGGTGTCCAAACCAAATTTTGTGCCTCTATCCCAGACTAAATTAAATTCTACATAGCGACCTCGACGAATAAATTGCCAGTTTTTCTCCGTTTCGCCAAAAGGTAAGTCTCTATTTTTCTCCACAAGACTTAAATAAATAGGACAAAAGGAATTCCCAACAGCTTGCATAAAGTCAAAACGTTGTTCCTTTGTAAATCCATCTTGTTGGCTCAATCGGTCATAGAAAATACCACCTATGCCTCTTGTTTCTTTCCGATGTTTAATATAAAAATAGTCATCTGCCCATTGCTTAAATTTTGGATAATACTCCCTTGAGTGTTTATCACATGCTGCTTTTAAGCTTTCGTGAAAAAAGCGACTGTCTGCTTCTACCACATAATGGGGAGTCAAATCAATGCCACCACCAAACCACCAAGTCGTTTCTTCTGGATTGTCTTGATTAATGGTTTCAAAATAGCGCACATTCATATGAATAATTGGTACCATTGGACTAACAGGATGTAATACAATAGAAACCCCTGTGGCAAAAAATTGAGAGGCGGGTAAGTTTAAAGCTTGGCTTATTTTCTCTGGCAAATTTCCTTCAACTGCCGAAAAATTCACGCCTCCTTTTTCTATCAAAGTTCCTTGAATCACACGGGAACGACCGCCGCCGCCACCCGGACGAGACCATTTATCTTCTTGAAATTTACCAGTTCCGTCTGCTGCTTCCAATTGGCGGCAAATATCATCTTGCAATCCTTTTAGGTAAGCAACAATTTCTGTTTTAGTTATACTCATTAATTTTGCTTGGGGCTTAGGGCTTAGGGCTTAGGGCAGGTTTCCCCACACTCTAAGCCCTAAGCCCTCCGCCATTCTATAATTCCATTTCTAAATTCATCTTTGCCCCCATTAATTCGGACAAAGCATGTTGGTCTTTGATTTTTTTAGCCGTTTCGATTCCTTTTTGGTAGGCATCTAATGCTTTTTCACTATGCTCTTCTTCCTCATATAATTTGCCTAAATGGTAGTAAGTGCCGACATAATCTGGGTCGATAGCTACCAATTTAAGGTAATACTCTAAAGCTGTTTCATTGCCCCCTAATTTCTCGTACTCTTTGGCAATCGCAAATAAGATAAAAGCATCATCAGGGCTTTCTTTTAAAAAAGAGAATAATTGCTGCAATCTCTGACTCGTCATAATAAAATCATTTTAGCGAATATTCGCTGAGTGGGGTTTTGGATTGAATACAAAATAACTATATTTGCTACTTGAAATACGGATTTGGAATGAACAATTTATTTTACAATACGTATTCTTAACAAATTCAAATCATTATCACCACAAATAGAAAATATGAAGTTATTAGTTTGTGTTAGTAAAACACCCGAAACAACCGCAAAAATATCATTTTCGGGGGACAATACGCAGTTCAATGAAGCTGGTGTTCAATTTATTATGAATCCTTATGATGAATGGTACGCTTTAGTAAGAGCTTTAGAACTAAAAGAACAAGTAGGCGGAACGGTTACTATTCTTAATGTTGGCCCAGCAGCAAATGATACGGTAATTAGAAAAGGATTGGCTATTGGAGCAGACAATGCCGTTAGAATAGATGCAGAACCAAAAAGTTCTCTTTTTGTAGCCAAGCAAATTGCTGCACATGCCAAAGAAGAAAGCTACGATTTAGTTTTCTTAGGGAAAGAAACAATCGACTATAACGGTTCTGAAGTAGGTGGAATGGTCGCTGAATTATTAGACCAACCTTATGTTTCTTTTGCCACTGCAATGGAAATGAATGGAACAACCGCTACTATCACTAGAGAAATTGAAGGAGGGGTAGAAGTTGCGGAGATAGCTGCTCCTTTTGTAGTAAGTGCTTCTAAAGGATTAGCGGAGCAAAGGATTCCTAACATGAGAGGAATTATGATGGCTAAGCGTAAGCCTTTAAAAGTAGTAGCTGCTACAGATGCTACTGATTTAGCAGTTGTTGCTAGCTATGAATTACCAGCAGCCAAATCAGCGGTTAAATTAATTGACCCTGATAATATGGCTGAATTGGTCAGATTATTATCTGAAGAGGCGAAGGTTATCTAAGAAAAGTAAAATTTAAAATTACAAATGTAAAATTTAAAAGTGGGTAAAACAGCTACTCTAGATTTTATGAACGTAAATTTTTCAATCAAAAAAATTAAACCATTATGGTACTAGTATATGCAGAAAGTCCAAAAGGTAAGTTTAAGAAATCTGCTTTTGAAGCAGTTACTTATGGACATAAGACCGCACAAGTTTTAGGTACCCAATGTGTCGCTTTGACACTTGGAGAAGCAGAAAATGCGGGTCAATTAGGAAAATATGGCGCAACAAAAGTAGTAAGTGTTGGAGATGCGGCATTAAATAATTTTGATAGCCAAGTTCATGCGGCTGTAATTGCAGACGCTGCTAAAGCAGTTGGTGCAAGCGTAGTCGTTGTAAGTCACTCTTCTAGTGGAAAGGCATTATTAGGTAGATTAGCAGCAAGAATGGACGCTGGTTCTGTTTCTGCGGCAAAAGCAGTTCCTACGAATGACGGCGGTTTTAAAGTAAAGACCAATGTATTCTCTGGAAAAGCTATTGCGGAATACCAAATTAATTCTGACAATAAAGTATTGTCTTTAATGGGTAATGCCATTCAACCAGAAGAAACGGGTGCAGATGTAGCTGTAGAAGCACTTTCTGTAAGTGTTCCTGCTTCAAGAGTTACTATCAAAGAAGTGAAAACGGTAGATGGTACCGTTCCTTTACCAGAAGCAGAATTAGTTGTTTCTGCTGGTAGAGGTATGAAAGGTCCTGAAAACTGGGGAATAATTGAAGATTTAGCAGCAACTTTAGGTGCAACTACCGCTTGTTCAAGACCCGTAGCAGATACAGGTTGGAGACCTCACCACGAACATGTTGGTCAAACAGGTGTTGCCGTAAGACCTAACTTATATATTGCTGCGGGTATCTCTGGTGCAATTCAGCACTTAGCAGGTGTCAACAGTTCAAAGGTAATTGTGGTTATTAATAAAGACCCAGAAGCACCTTTTTTCAAGGCTGCGGATTATGGCGTAGTTGGTGATTTATTTGACGTAGTGCCAGCACTGAATCAAGCTTTAAAAGATTATAAAGCAAATAATTAAAATGTAAAATGTAAAATTCAAAATCTTAAAGTGTCTAGGACATTGCAAGCTTTGAAAATATCATTTATGTTTTTACTATAAAATATTAAATCCCTTTCAAATTTTCATTTGAAAGGGATTTTTTAATTTCATTACCGTACACTTTTTACTAAATCACGCACTTCGCTACGCTACGTGCGAG
>CAYMSC010000616.1:0-3422 GCA_964392805.1 uncultured Saprospiraceae bacterium | reverse complement strand
ATTCCATTCCTATCTCACCATCTTTATAATCATAAAAATGAACTCTAAAAAGTAGGCTATCATAATCTGTCTTTGCTAAATGAAAGCTAATACTTTTCACTAAAACTTCTTCATCCAGCGCAATAGTAGTCCCCCTTTCTCCTATTTTAAAGTAATTTCCGTCAGGAGGAAAATTCATCCAGCCTGTTACTTTATTTTTCCCTTTTGTTTTTGGATAACCTATTCTTTTTACTGCCCCTAAAGTTCTACTTGAAATGGTGGTCATGGGTAAGGCTATCGCTTTTTCCTCTAAAAAAATCACCCAATCAGCCCCAATCAAAGAATCATCTAAAACAAATTCCTGAGTTTCATACCCCAAATAAGTAAATAGAATAGTATCTCCTTTTTCTAAGTATTCGCTTTTAAAAGTGAATTGTCCAGCTTCATTCGATAGCGTTCCTATCTTTTTGCCAGGAATCCCAATTTGCACATAAGCTAGTGGTTCTTGCGTTGTTTGGTCTTTCACATTGCCCGAAATTACAACCTCTTGAGCTGACAAGGATAGGCAAAAAAACAATAAAGGCAGAATAGTGAAAAATTTCATTTCAAATGGTCAACTAAAAGGTAAAGTCAAATGATTATATCTAAAGGCAATGCTAAAGTTTAAATGTAAACGGCAACATTAATTGAACATCTACTTTTTTACCATCTGCTAAGCCTGCTACCCAATTTTGATTTTGTTCGTTCATCAAATTTAATACTCGAACTGCTTCTGCGCCTAATTCATCATTAGGTGTTTCTTTCACTTCAATATTTTTAATCGTTCCTTCCTTGCTTACTACAAATTGCACCATTGCTTTTCCTTCTATCTTCGCCTCTTTCGCAGCCTTTGGATATTTCAGATTATTGATAATGAATTGCATTAAGGCTTGATTGGCACATTGCATCTTATCCATGCTTGAACCATCCGATTTTTCACAAGTCTCTGTATAAAATCGAGGTAATTCTTCAACTTCTTTTTTGATATCTGATTGGCTAAACAGACCAATTGTAAGGCATAAAAATAGTGCGGTAATGGTAAATTTCATTTTTGTGTGTTTTAAATTATTTGTTCAGTTATTTTTGCTTTGCTTATCTTGAGTAAGATTAATATCCTGATACAGAAAACCATATATTAGGAAAACCATTATCATCAATTGCCTTTACCCAAGCTATTATTTTTTTGTCTTCGATATTATCACAGTCACTCATGGAACCTTCAATTATTTCAGGTAATAAATAGGTTACTTCAACTTTTGCCCATTGTCCCTTCCTTTCTAATATTATTAAATGTCTAGTTCCTTTGCTCCAGCCATTACTAGCACAACAATCTATTTTAGAGCTATTAATTTGAGGTAATTCTCTTAAATTTAAACAAGATTCTACCAAATTAACACCAATATTAGTTTGTTTTTTTACATTTAGAATTTCTTTTGGCAAATTAGATTTTTTACCAAATAGTATTTCTTCATAGTTAAAAAATAAAATACCTCTATTTTTTAATTCGCCTATATTTACCCAATAGCCTTTTCTAGTGGATTGGTTAAATATTTTTAAAAATCCATCATCTGTAATTTCATATACTTTAATGAAATTAAAATTTGAACTGCCTATAGAAACTACATCCTCTTGTGAATTACTATAGTCAAAGGGTTCCTTCATATATTCTATATCATGTCGGTAATATTGATTGCGACACATATAGCCATCAATATTAGAATCTTTCTGTAAACTAAAATTGAAATCAGTATTTTTAGGTATCCAAATTACTCCTTTTCCCCAATCTCCTGTTGAATATGGATACATTACCGAACAAGGATTTTCACCAAAAATAGAAAATCTAAAAAATAGACTTAAACAAATTATGAAAATTAGTCTCATGCTGATTTTTATATAATGCTATTTCCACTTGCTTGAATGCCCATGAAGATAATGCCTTCCATTTAATATTTTTAACAAACAAATTGCAAAATTCGCTCAAATTTATTAGATTCACCATCAAATTGAGAAATCAAACACGCTATTCATGCCCAAAACAAAACTAAATTTCGATAAATTCGGAAATCTTACCCCTTATCAAGCGATAGAAGTCGATTTGGACACGCTTGAATCCTATTTTGTTACCGCTTTTCCAAAATCTACTACAAGAAAACGTTTATTCGAGAACTATTTGCGCTATATATATCGTTTTCAAGATGAAGTCTTTCCTTTTTTTGAACAATACATCAATGGAAGTTTTGTTACTAAAAAGGAAAATCCGAAAGATATTGACATCGTTACCTTCTTAGATTATGAAGTTTATCAAAAACGAGGTGACCAAGTTTTAGATAAATTTTGGACATTTTCATTGGAAGATGAAGGAATAGATGCTTATCTTGTAGAAGATTATCCTAAAAACCATTCATTTTATCAAAAAACTTTAGAAAAGAAAATCTATTGGGAGAATCTTTATATTAAGAATAGAAATAGAAATGAACCCAAAGATTTTCTTAAAATAACTTTTCAAAAATAAGAAGTATGACTCCTGAAATTTCACCAATAGATGCAATATTAGACCAATTAAAAATAATTCAAGATACTAATAGAATGATTGAGATTAGTAAAGAAATGAGTAGCTCATTAATGGTTCGCCAATACGAGCATTTAAAAAAAGAATTGACTAAAAACTTATTTGAAATGCTAGAAAAAAGCTACCAAATCACCATTCCCATTGTCTCTAAAAAAGAAGCAGCTTAAGCCTCCTCAATCCCCAAAGCCAAATCCGTCACCTGATAAATCCGCATCTTACCATTCCACAAATAAGCATCGCCGATAATAGCCAATTGGTCTCCTCGTTTTTCAATCGCTTTAATGTGTACTTCCAAATTCATTTCCGCAGGCTTCCATAAAATTTGTCCTCGATATTTCCAAACCGTTTTGTGATTCTTTAATTGCACAAATTTAGGAGATACGAAGTCCTTTCCCAAATCTTGTTGTAGTGCAAACGTCTGCATCGCCTGCAAAATAGCTTCTACGCCTAAAGAACCGGGCATCACAGGGTCTTGGTAAAAATGACAAGTAAAAAACCAGTCGTAGGTATTGACAAATTTAGTGGCGTGAATGTAGCCTTTGCCATGCTGCCCTTTGCCCTTAGCAATAATTAATTTATCCAATAATAATAATTGGTCGCCTGCTAATTTATAATGTGGTTTATTGGTAGGGGCTTTGAATAATTTCATTTTACCATACAAAGAATCCAATTTGATTTGCATATAATCCTGCGTCGTCAAGCCTTCTGAGACATACCAAGCAGGGAAATCTTTTCCATTATCTAAGCCAACTTGTGAAGCTAATGCCTCACCAGGGAAAAAGCCAAAAGAAGATTTTCCTTTGTAGAACACATGTCCATCAATCGAACATTCAAA
>CAYMSC010000615.1:0-3423 GCA_964392805.1 uncultured Saprospiraceae bacterium | reverse complement strand
CTCGTCCAGATGACCAACTTATTATTTCGTCGTTACTAAGCAAAATTCGTTTTTCATTTAATCAACCAAATCTTGCTTTAAACATGAAATTCAGAAAAGAAAAAGATAGTATCGGTTATATTGATGTACCTGCCAAAAAATATTGGGCGGCACAAACCCAACGGTCTAGCCAAAATTTCAAAATTGGTGGACAACAAATGCCCAAAGAAGTAATTAATGCGTTTGCTATCTTGAAGAAAGCGGCAGCACTTACAAATGCAGAATTAGGGGTGTTACCAATGGAAAAAGCGACTTTAATTGGTAAAGTCTGTGAGGAAATTTTGAAAGGAGAGTTAGCGGACCAATTTCCTTTAGTCGTATGGCAAACGGGTTCGGGAACACAATCTAATATGAATGTCAATGAGGTGATTGCGAATCGTGGACATGTCGTACAAGGAGGCAAGTTGACAGACGAAAAGAAATATTTACATCCAAATGATGATGTAAATAAATCGCAGTCTTCTAACGATACCTTTCCAACAGCGATGCACATTTCCGCTTATAAGATGATAATGGAAGTGACGATTCCGGGATTAGAAGGTTTAAGAGATACCTTAAATAAAAAGTCAAAGAAATTTGCTAAAGTTGTAAAAATTGGCCGAACCCACTTTATGGATGCGACGCCAGTAACCGTAGGGCAGGAGTTATCAGGTTACGTTTCTCAGTTAGACCATGGTATTGCGGCTATCAAAAATACCTTGAAGCATTTAGGAGAATTGGCTTTAGGAGGTACGGCAGTTGGTACTGGTTTAAATACGCCCAAAGGCTATGATAAATTAGTAGCAAAGCATATTGCCAATTTAACGGGATTACCCTTTAAAACGGCTAAGAATAAATTTGAGGCATTAGCTGCACATGATGCGATTGTCGAGTCACAT
Source organism: uncultured Saprospiraceae bacterium (assembly GCA_964392805.1). Classification (GTDB taxonomy): domain Bacteria; phylum Bacteroidota; class Bacteroidia; order Chitinophagales; family Saprospiraceae; genus JAFMDF01. The sequence continues at coordinate 2,506 of CAYMSC010000615.1, read as the reverse complement.
GGTGCTTTAAAAACAGTAGCAGTGTCTTTGATGAAAATTGGAAATGATATTAGAATGTTGGCTTCTGGTCCTCGTTCTGGTATTGGAGAATTGATTATACCTGCTAATGAACCAGGTTCTTCCATCATGCCAGGGAAAGTTAATCCTACCCAGGCAGAAGCATTGACGATGGCGATGGCGCAAGTATTAGGAAACGATGTGGCAATTAATATTGGAGGCGCAACAGGTCATTTTGAATTGAATGTTTTCAAACCAATGATGATTTTTAATTTCTTGATGTCTGCTCAATTGATTGGAGATGCAGCTAGTAGTTTCGACAAAAATTGTGCGAAAGGCATAGAACCGAATAAAAAGAGAATCAAAGAACATTTAGATAATTCCTTGATGTTGGTGACTGCGTTGAATACTAAAATTGGCTATGATAAAGCAGGTGCGATTGCTAAAAAAGCTTACAAAGAAGATAAAACATTAAAGCAAGCAGCCATAGAATTGGGCTATTTGACGGAGAAAGAATTTAATGAGTGGGTACGTCCAGAAGATATGATTGGCGGGCTTAAATAAGCGTTAAGTTGTAAATTTATAGAGTGTCAAGTAAAAAAGGTAAAAAAATTCGTTGCCCTTCAATTATTCGTTGTATACTTTTTCTATATATAACGAATTATTAAAGGACAACGAATTAAACCTGCCATACTATTAGTATCAACTTCTAAGCGGATTATCTAATACCATCTACAACTAATTACAAATGACTTTTTGATTACCTATCAACTTGTTATCACGAGTATAGACCATAAAAATATAAACGCCTGTTTCTAAATTTTCTCTGTCCAAAATATGATAATTCCCACCGACCACATTTTCTGTTCTCACTAATTGTCCAAACGAATTAAATACCCGCAGGTAACTAGCTTTTTCAAAAATACCTAAATCTAATACCGTAAATTCAGTAAAAGGATTGGGGCTTATATTTAGAGTCGGTAAATGTGTGGCTAAGTCGAATAAGCCAACACTAGAAGGTTGTAAAGAAAAATTAATAACCAAACTATCTCCTGGTTCTATTTGAATATCTTGTAGTATCGTTTCATAACCATCCGCAGAAACTTCAACTCGAAAGATGCTTGGTAATGCACCAAATTTATAGACCCCGCTTAAATCAGGCAAAAGAGTTGTGTCTATTTTTTGAATATAGACCCTTGCATTGGGTATTATTTCCTCGGAGCTTTCCTCTGTAACGGTGGCGTAGAACCTACCCGCTTGTGCATCATTAAAAGTCCAAACATATAGCCCATCTTCTCGATTCCCTCCAATAATTTTACCTGATGGGAAATAAGGACAAGCGGACCATAAACCACTAAAGCCACCACTTTGTCCATCAAAAGTATCGAAGAATCCTACTTCTACAGGGACACATGGGTCTTTAGTATCGACGACTCGTAACCCTTCGGTATTATGAGAAAAGAAAGTATAATCTCCTCTGACATATGGATTATGGGTTAAACTCTCCAAATTAGCAGAATAAGTAGCCACTTCGGATAAATTGGAAAGGTCTTCAATATTCCAAATTCTTGCAGGTAAGCCATCTTTTTCTAGGCTAATAATCAAATGCTTATCATCCTCGGTCGTCCATGCACTATGCGTATTGCCGCCTGTGGTTTCGATTTGAGCGACTAGGGTAGGGTTGGTCTTATCAGAAATATCAACAATGTCAATGGTTCCTTCAAAAAAGGCAGAAGCATATAAATAATCTCCTTTAACATGCGCATCGTGAATATAATATCCCGGTGAATAGGTACTTATTTCTTGTGGATTAATCGGGTCGGTTACCTCTAAAATATTTACCCCACAATTTCCACAAGTACCCATGATGTATAAATAGGGTGCTTCGCTATAAATGTCTCGTTGGATAATATGACCTCTGGTAAAGGTTTCGGTATAGGTATTGACTAAACTTATGGTGTCGGGCAGATTGGATAAATCTATAATTTGCATGCCTTCCCCCATACCCGTCCCTTCGGTGGTGACATAGGCGTAGTCCCCTAAAACAGTAATTTCTCGCCAATTAGAAGTCGGTCCCGGAATAAAACCTAATTCAGTAATAGGTTGATTGTCAATGCTATAAACTGCGGTCCCTGTGCTTGCTCCTAGCAAGGCATATTCTTGTCTATTCTCGAAGTCTATATAGGCCCAACTTCCTGAATATCGAGTATCTCCACGATTGAATTGACCATATAAACTAACATTTTCGCTATCTTGAGAAAAACCCATTAAAGGCAGTAGTATACCTATTAATAGGTGCAAAGGGGGGATTTGCATGGGTATGAATTATTAATTTTTTATTTTTGACAAGTTTATCTAAGTCACAAAGGGCCTCGAAAAATTGGGATATTCCAGTTGACACTTTTAAATCTAAAATTGAAAATAATAAGTTTAAAATTTAAAAGTAGGATGTCAATCTATACTCCAAACGGGATAAAAGAGTGATTTTGAAAAGAGGTCAGAAGTCAGA
>CAYMSC010000614.1:0-3430 GCA_964392805.1 uncultured Saprospiraceae bacterium | reverse complement strand
TAGTCTTTAGTACCCCAAGCTATTGGCTAATAATCTTTGATTATGAATTATAAAAATATACTTTTTCCTTTTGATAATAAGTCCTTCAGTTGCTTGCAACTGAGGGCTTCTTTGTTTACACAAATAGTAAAGTGTAGGAGTAGGTTATATTTTACCAATTCATTGATACATTTACGCCATAAATATTTTCTTTTTTACAATTTTATCACTTTTTTTGAGGTTACTTAAAATAGTTTTATATTAGACATGATTAGATAGTCAATTAGGGAATAGAGACCTTTTCATTGCCAAGAACTTTTTCGATTTTCTACCAAAAAAATGAAGTGTTTTTCGGTTGCTTCTTCTTTTCTCCAATCGCTGCTCTCGATTATTCTCATGGACTATTTTGAATAGGTACAAAAATAAATGGATATGGATAGTAAAAAGCAACTAAGTAATGACGAAAAAATAACGCTTTTGGATGTAGTAACAAGGAAGGGTATTCCAGCCTTAATCTTATTTTGCTTTTTATTGAACAATTTTTCGCTGGTCGCCCAAAAAGCACCTGTTTTTTTGCCCGATAATATTGAATACGAACCAGAGGAGGAAGGTTGTGTTTGTTCACCCGGCGTTATCAATAAATCACCCGGAAAAGGACTACTAATTGAATATAAATTGACTTCTGGTGGTAGTTTTACACCCGATGAAGTGGCAGTTGGCATCAATCCAAGTAAAGTCAATAATTTAGAACGATTAAGATTAAGACTAAAAATACCAGTTATTATCAAACCTAAAGTTAAAGTGCTAATTGGTTTAGACCATTTTAGAGAAAATTATAGCTTTAATTTTATACAACCCGAGTTTGCCAATCAATTGAATTTATTAGATAATACGGTCTTAAAAACTTCTAGAATTACAGGCTATTATCTACAATCTATTGGAGAATCCAACTACTTAGGACTTCAGGTAAGAGGAGCATTTAGCGGAGATTATGATGGAATTATTGATACGGATCCTTTTTTTAGACAAGTAAGGGCTTCGGCTATTTGGGGGATTAAAAAAAGAGAGGACTTAGAGTGGGGTATAGGCGTGCTTTATTCCGATAATTTTACCCGAAAAAGAGTCTTGCCGTTTTTTTTATATAACCGAACTTATAATGAGAGATGGGGATTAGAAGCTGCTTTCCCTGTTTCTGTTTTAATGCGCTATAACTTTACACCAACTAAACTTTTGCTTTTTGGTCCAGAATTTTCGAGTGCTTCTTATGCCCTAAGAGGAGCACAAGATTTGTTAGAAGATGACCAATTTTTTAGACATACAGAACTTCAATTTGGTGCTAAATATGAACAGAAAATTAGTTCTTGGGTGTGGGCAAGTATTCATGCTGGCTTGCAAGTAAATTTTGATTCTAGGTACGAAAGAGTACAAGATATAGACGAGTTATTTGAACCAGATTTAATCACAGGAGCGTTCTTAAAAATTGGCTTATTTTTGTCTCCTCCTAAGAAGTAGTTTCTCCTTCGTAGCTTAGACATTCCTGTGAGCAAAAAATGCTCGTCATTTGCTCAAAGAAGCTTGTTCAAGTTGCAATAAACTTTGAAAAACTACTCAACCTTATTAATTAACTCTCTACCGTACACTTTTTGAAAACGTCGCCTCTGGCGGCTAAAACAAGGGGTTTGGGGTGAGCAAAACTGGATTTTTTATTAAAAAATCCAGTTTTGCTCACCCCAAAAGCTCCTTTATTCGCACGCAGCGTAGCGAAGTGCGTGATTTAGTAAAAAGTGTACGGTAATGAATTAATTAATATAAAAGACCACTAAGCGAATTTAAATTTTGTAAAAATTGAATAAAATAGTAGAACTCCCAAGCAAAAAAGTTAGATTTATTATTAATCCTTTTTCTGGTTTAAGTAGAAAGAAAAATGTACCTGCCATTATTGAAAAATACATTGACAAAAAACAATTCGATTTTGATATTGCTTTTACCAAAGCAGCAGGACACGCCATCGACCTAGCCAAAGAAGCGGTGGAACAAAATTACGACATCGTAGTAGCTGTTGGCGGGGATGGGTCGGTAAATGAAGTAGCGACTGCTTTGATTGGTACAAAGGTGAAGTTAGGAATTTTGCCTGGTGGCTCTGGCAATGGATTTGCCATGCACTTAGGTTTGGGTAGAAATATTAAAAAAGCGGTCAAAATATTAAATAATTCAAAGGCTATTACCATTGACACTTGTGAATTAAACGGTCGACCTTTTGTCAATTTAGGCGGAACAGGATTTGATGCACTAGTTGCCTATAAAGCCAAACAAAGTACCTTGAGAGGATTGTACGCCTACACCAAATTTGCTCTTTTAGAAGCATGGTCTTATCCAATTGAAAATTATACGCTACAGATTGATAATCAAACAATTAGTCAAGAATGTTTAGTGGTAGAAGTGGCGAATGCACAAATGTTTGGTTACAACTTTGTCATCGCACCTCAAGCGAAATTAGATGATGGCATTTTAGATGTTTTATTGGTGAAAAAAGTACCTAAATGGCGCTACCTATTTAGTCTCTGGCGATTTTTTAATGCCTCTTTTCACAAAAGCAGTTTAGTGTCCACCTATGCTGGTAAAGACATAAAAATTATTGGAAAAAAGCCAATGCCTGTTCATATTGACGGAGAAGGATATTATTTAGAAGAAGATTTGCATTTCACAATTAAGCCCTTGTCTTTAAATGTTTTGGTAGGGAAATAATTTTCTGTTTTCCTATTACTTACTAATCTTGCGCTAAGATTTTGGCTGTGTGACCAAATCATAAATCTATCTAATTTTTCCTAATTGGCAGATTTATGATTTTCTAGAACCAATCACTCCTGCCCAAAGGAGTGAATCACTATCACCAACGAAATCCGTGTACCAGCTTTTTTTTGTACACGGATATTTACACAACCTACTCCGCAATCACTTCAAAAGGAGCATTCGTCACCATCGCCAAATCCTCAGGTTTTAAACCGACTAAAATTCCTCGTTGTCCAGCATTTACATAAACCAATTCGAGGGCTAACATGGAAGCGTCTAAATATACGGGGAATTGTTTTTTCATCCCCATTGGTGAGCAGCCACCTCGGATATATCCTGTCAATGGCAATAATTCTTTTTGAGGAATCAAGGTCATTTTTTTATTACCTGATACTTTGGATAATAGTTTGAAATTTAGCGTTTTATCTTTAGGGATAACGCCGACTAAATGACCTGTTTTATTCCCTTTACCAACTAGTGTTTTATAGAGTAAATTAATATCAAAATCGACAAATGCTTGCATTTTTTCTGGCGTAAAATTGGCGGCATCATAGGCGTAGGTGGCTATTTGATAAGGAATTTTTTGCTGGTCAAGTAGTCGTAATACATTTGTCTTTTTCATTAAATATTAACTTAATAGTTCAAAAATCCTCACCCATAA
>CAYMSC010000613.1:0-3444 GCA_964392805.1 uncultured Saprospiraceae bacterium | reverse complement strand
TCTGACTTCTAAATTAATTTTCACAAATTTATCCCGTTTCTAGTATATATGATAACTACTTTCCAAAAAAAGGGCAAAGTTACGGGATTCATAGATAATAAAAACTATTTTTAAAAAATAGGAAAAGCGAACATTAGTAGGACCGTTATATTTAAAGGTAGGAGGCTGAAAAAAGACTTTTATTTGTCTAGAATAATTCTAAATAAGATTTTAAATTCATTGAAATTTTAACATTGCCTTTGATTTTGCACTTTAATAAATACATTTGTGTTTTGAGAATGAGGTTGTATTATCGTATTAAGCGATGAAAAAATGGAGAAGTACCTTTTATTAATTTATTTTTTCCTAATTACTACCTTTCTATTTTATAAAAAAATATTCATCAAAACATGAATTGGTTTATTAAATTTCTAACATCATCAATTGGTCAGAAGCTCATTATGAGTTTAACAGGCTTGTTTTTGATAACCTTTTTACTTGTGCATTTGATTGGTAATTTTCAATTGATGCTTTCAGACGGAGGAGAAGCATTCAATTTGTATGCTAAGTTTATGACAACAAATCCAGTTATCAAATTTACCTCTTATGGATTGTACTCCTTTATTTTATTGCATGCAGTACAAGGTTGGTTATTATGGAGAAAAAACAGCCAAGCAAGAGGTGGTCAAGGTTATGCTGTAAATACAACTAGAGCTACTGGAACGAATGCTGGTCTTGCTAAACGCATGGGTTGGTTAGGAACAATTGTTTTTATCTTTTTATTACTTCATTTATATCAATTCTGGTTTCAGATGCATTGGGGAGGTATTGAAAAGGCAACTTACGCAGGAGTAGAGGTGAAAGATTTGTATTCGATTGTTAAGGCGACTTATGCAAATCCTATTTATGTGGTCGTTTATGTGCTTAGCATGGTGGTAATTGCTGCGCATTTAATGCACGGTTTCCAATCTTCTTTTCAATCATTAGGTCTGAATCACCAGAAATATACCCCTTTTATAAAATTTTTGGGTACGGCCTATTCTATATTAATTCCTTTAGGGTTTGCAATTATCCCTATTTATATGTTTGTGAGAAGTATGTAGAGTTGTATCAGCTAGTTGACTGAAAGTTGTTAACTTGATATTGAAGACTCGAACCCTTTTTTAAAATTAAAAATTCAAAATATATGGCACTTAAAAATAATGTTCCAGAGGGTCCGTTAGCAGAGAAATGGACAAATTATAGAGGGTCAATGCCTTTAGTTGCACCGAATAATAAACGTAGAATAGAAGTGATTGTGGTAGGTACAGGTTTAGCAGGAGCATCTGCGGCAGCAACAATGGGAGAATTAGGATATAATGTGAAGGCATTCACCTTTCACGATAGTCCACGTAGAGCGCACTCGATTGCCGCTCAAGGTGGCATCAACGCAGCGAAGAACTATCAAAATGATGGGGATTCTGTTTGGCGTTTATTTTATGATACCATCAAAGGTGGGGATTATAGAAGTAGAGAGGCAAACGTACACCGATTAGCAGAAGCAAGTGTCGAGATTATCGACCAAGCAGTCGCTCAGGGCGTACCTTTGGCAAGAGAATATGGAGGATTACTAGCCAACCGTTCTTTCGGTGGAGTACAAGTTAGTAGAACCTTCTACGCAAGAGGTCAAACAGGTCAGCAGTTATTAATTGGTGCTTACCAAGCTTTATCTCGTCAAATTTCTAAGGGAAGTGTCACGATGTATAATCGACACGAGATGTTAGATGTAGTGATTAAGGACGGCAAAGCAAGAGGTATTATTGCTAGAAACTTATTGACTGGAGAATTGGAACGACATGCAGCTCACTGTGTGGTGTTGGCAACAGGTGGCTACGGAAACGTTTTCTACTTGTCAACCAATGCAATGGGTAGTAACGTAAGTGCAGCATGGAGAACCGTGAAAAGAGGAGCTTATTTTGCAAATCCATGTTATACGCAAATTCACCCAACTTGTATTCCGCAATCAGGTGAATATCAGTCTAAGCTGACCTTGATGTCAGAAAGTTTGAGAAATGATGGTCGGGTTTGGGTGCCTAAGAGTTTAGAAGATGCAGAGGCGATTAGAAAAGGGCAAAAAACGGGCTTGGAGATTCCAGAAGAAGATAGAGATTATTATTTAGAAAGACGATATCCTGCTTTTGGTAACTTAGTACCAAGAGATGTTGCCTCTAGGGCGGCAAAAGTGGTTTGTGATGAAGGGCATGGGATTGTTGGGACAGGAAAAGGCGTTTATTTAGATTTCGCTTCCGCTATCGAACGATACGGAAAATCAGCAGCACACTCCCAAGGATTAAGCAATCCTGGAAAAGATATTATTACTAAACTTGGCACTAAAGTCGTGGAGGAAAAATACGGAAACCTCTTCGAAATGTATGAAAAAATCTCTGGCGAGAATCCGTATAAATTCCCAATGAAAATTTACCCAGCGGTTCACTACACGATGGGTGGATTGTGGGTAGATTATCACTTGGAGACCAATGTACCCGGGCTATTTGCCTTAGGAGAAGCGAACTTCAGTGACCACGGCGCTAATCGTTTAGGGGCATCTGCTTTGATGCAAGGATTAGCGGATGGGTACTTTGTGATTCCTTACACTATTGGTACCTTCTTATCAAATGAGATTAGAACACCAAAGATTTCTCCTGATGAACCAGAATTCATGGCAACAGAGAACGATGTAAAAACTCGTTTACAAAGCTTACTAGATATTCAAGGGAATCAATCGGTAGAAAGTTTCCACCGTCGATTGGGTAAAATCATGTGGGAATACTGCGGTATGGCAAGAAATGCAGAAGGTTTGAAGAAAGGCCGTAAGTTGATTCAAGAATTACGAGCAGAATTCTACAAAGATGTATTTATTCCTGGCAAGCAAGGAGAATTTAATCCAGAATTAGAAAAAGCAGCGAGAGTTGCCGACTTCTTAGAATTGGGCGAATTATTCGCAGTCGATGCCTTGGATAGAAATGAAAGTTGTGGCGGTCACTTCCGAGAAGAATATGCTTCGGCAGAAGGGGAAGCAATGAGAGTCGATGACAAATATACGTATGCTGCGGCATGGGAATGGACGGATACGACACAAGACCCGATTTTACATAAGGAAGAATTGGCTTTTGAAAATGTAGAGTTGAAGACGCGGTCTTATAAATAGTGGTGAGTGATAAGTGGTGAGTTGTTAGTGAATACGCGACAATTACTCACCTTTATTTATGACAGCGAATATAGAAAATAGCGGAGTGATACTTTTATTTAGAAACCTTGAAAAAATATATGTACCAATTTTGTTTTAGTTTAAAATTTACAACAGCTAAGCTGGAAGGAAATTTTAAACTAAAACAAAATTCTTTTTGTACATAAATTTTTTCAACATCATTAAATGACTGAAAATTAAAAAAGATGAGTCACGGTAATATGAATTTGACCCTAAAA
>CAYMSC010000612.1:0-3446 GCA_964392805.1 uncultured Saprospiraceae bacterium | reverse complement strand
TAAGAAGATTAAATTCTATTTTTGTAAAATCCTTATGATTGTTTCATTTTGCTTTTCTCTACCATTCGGATTTTGTGGTTGTGCCTTTAAGTACAAAATATTAGTAGAAAAGAACGGATGATTTGTATAATTCATAATTGTGCCTTTAGGTACAAAATATCGGTAGAATGAAGGTTCAAACAAGAAAATTAAAAGAAGAGAAAATGATTACGGTAGCAGAGCAAGTGTTCTTCTCCTTGGGTTATAATAATGCCAAGATGGAGGATATTGCTCGGCAGGCAGCTTGTAGTAAAACAACCCTCTATACTTATTTTGAAAGTAAGGAGAATTTATATATGGCGATTACTTATCGAGCTTTTCAGGCTTTGCTTGATAATTATTACGAAACGCTTAACAATGCTCATAAAAAATCGAGCCTAGGAAAAGTACTTGATTTTTTCTACTCCTATATCTCCTTTAGTGAAAAGCATTATAATTACCAACAGTTACTATTAGAGTATTTTACTTTTATTCGGTCTGTTTCGGGAGAAGGGCAAGAGGTGAAGCTAACGGAACCTTTAAAAAGAAGTCTTTGGTTTAAGAAGGTAAGAGGCATACATAATCAACCTTTATCTATTATCTTACCAATTATTAAAGAAGGGCAGGCTGATGGAAGTATTACTAATAAAAATCAACCCGAAGAACTATTTCTTACGATATTCGCTTTATTAATTGGTTATGTTAAATTGAGTAATTCTTCTGAATCAGGAAGAGAAACCTTATTCAAGGTAAATTTAGAAACTTGGGAAAGTAGCATTAGGACTTTGATTGAAAATATTTTAGTGGTTTAGTAACAACAAAACAATTACTAAAATATCTAGTGGTCGAATTTATAAAACCCGACCATCAGCATGGAGATATGTTAGGCATCCAAGCTATGGCTAATGGAAAAGTGATTTTACCCAACTAGCAAGTCCGTTATTCTTTAATTGATTTTGACCTTTTTAAAAATTCAATGGTCAAAAATGTAGCGTTAGTGGATAATGAATTACAAGGAAAAAAATGGACATCTAATAAGGGCGGAAGTAGTTTTGGAAAATTTAAAAGTTTGCCTGCACCAACAAATATTGCTTGGGAAATCAATGAAAATTTTGATTATTTTGTGGGCAGTCATAACGATTTTGAAAATGTGGGCGTGGCGTATTCCAGACAAGTGATTTATGTAAAAGATGACTTTTGGATAGTCAAAGATTGTTTCCTTGAGTACTAAGGATTTGCTACTTCTAATAATAATTCAAAATTAATTTTAGAAACCCATTATTCTTTAGTCAAAGCAATTAAAGAAATAACAGGGCAAGAAAAAAGGTCTTTTTGTTCTAAATACTTACACTTTCATTTGCCAAACCGTTAACCAATAAATTCTTAACGCCTTATGTGGCTGCAAATGGATGGCAGAGTTTTTAAAAGTTCGTAAAGAATTATCAAAATTATAAATACGACAAAGTAGAAAATATTTTTTTTGAAATGAAAGAGAAATTATTAGAGAAGAAAGAGGTGATTACGAAATTTTTTTTCAGCATTTATTATTTTTCAATCCAACTATTATAATAATTACTTTAACATGAATAAACTAGGTCAACTCTGGAATATTTTTATAAAAACTATTGGCTATGCTATTATAGCACTAATCGTACTAGGTTTAGCTTTTTGGTATATCTATCGTCCTTATAAAATAGCAGCTTACCAACCATTAACTCCTGAACATTTAGAACAAAAGCAGGCATATTTGGAAAAAGTTGCTACAAATGTCAAAGTCAATCAGGCAATTAATAGACCGAACATTATCTTAATCAATTTTGATGATTTGGGCTATGGCGATTTAAGTTGTTATGGCAATCGTTTGATAAAAACCCCTGTCATGGATAGCCTAGCAGCGAACGGGATTAAGATGACCGATTTTTATAGTTGTTCGCCTGTTTGTACTCCTTCGAGGGCAGGTCTATTGACAGGACGTTACCCCAAACGAGCTTATGCAAGTGACCATGTGTATTTTCCTGCTGACCACCCGATTTCAGATTGGCGAAAATTAAGGAGCTTGAAGAATGAAATTCCAAGAGATGAATTGATGATTTCGGAGGTACTAAAAGCCAATGGCTATGCAACGGCATTAATTGGCAAATGGCATTTGGGAGACACCAAAGGACATTTACCCAATGATTTTGGATTTGATTATTATTATGGCGGTCGATATAGCAATGATATGATACCTTATCATATTTATCGAAATGAAGAAATTGTAGAAAAAGACGAAAAACAATTAGTGGATAATGCCTTCCCTTATGGGTATTATGATATGGATACCCCTATTACAGGCAAAGCTTCTGACCAAACTAAGCTAACGGAAAACTGCACCCAAGAGGCCATTAATTTTATTAGCCAAAATAAAGACCAACCTTTCTTTTTATATTTCCCACATGCTTTTCCCCATGTCCCTCATTTTACTTCGGACCGTCAAAATGGGCAATCGGAAGGTGGATTATATGGCGATGTTATCGAGGATTTAGATTGGAGTGTCGGACAAGTAATGGCGACCTTAGCAGAACAAGATTTAATGGATAATTTATTAATTTTTATTACTTCTGATAATGGGGGAGATGTACAAGGTAGCGCCGGAGATTTAAGAGGTCGTAAGCAATTGACTTACGAAGGGGGACAACGAGTACCCATGATTATTTATGGCAACTCCTTTGTCCAACAACCAAAAGTAACGGATGCTTTGGCTACTAATTTGGATATTTTTCCTACCATATTGGATTTGTTAAATGTTGAAGCACCGAACGACCGACTGATTGACGGGAAAAGTATCTTACCCATAATTACAGAAAATGGTAATAGCCCCCATCAACACGTTTTCTATAATGCAGCCGTAAGTGGAAATGTAGTAGGTGTCCGAGATAGTTTGTATAAATACCATGAAGGGGCGAATGGTATTCATATAAATTTATTCGGTAATTGGGGACTTGCAAAAAATCAAGACCCACAACTGACCAATTTACAACTAGATAATGAATCGCATAATTTAATTAGAAAATATCCGCAACGGGGGGAGCAATTAAAAGAAATTATGTTGGCAGAGCAAAAACGGTTAACCGAGAATCGGCGAGGGTGGAAATAAAAGATGGTATGATTGTATCACTGGACTAATTGTCTGATTGGTCGGTAACCGCCATAAAGTCAAGAGGTCGACTCATTTGAATAGGTTTGCCGCCAGCATGAGGTATAGCTTGCCCTTTACCGAAATTATAAGCATCATCAGGGCTTGTTCTTACATTAAAAATAAAGGGATCAAAAGACCAACTGGTATGCACAGTGTTAGTAAAATTAAAGAGGGAGGAAGAAGTGTAATGTCAACGAATACTACCAACAAAAAAGGAGCAAGCAACCTAAGTCGCCCGCTCCCAATTGTT
>CAYMSC010000611.1:0-3457 GCA_964392805.1 uncultured Saprospiraceae bacterium | reverse complement strand
GAATTAATTGACTGAATATTTAATGTTAAATAGAAAATAATCCATTTCTTCTTGCGACATATTGATGTAGTAATTAGCCGTCACCTCATTTTTGAAATAATTGCGTTCGTAGTTATTACTAACAAAATACCAATTTTCTTCTTCCGCCAATTCTTCCAAGTAATTGGAAATAGTCTGATGAATTGCCCAATAATTTTGAGTGTTTAATAACTTTTTGACTTCAACTACAGTCGTTGTATAATTTCTTTCCATTAAACGACGGGCTGCCGTTCTAACCACTTCTTTGGTAAGTGGTTTTAAGTGATTTGTTGGTAACATGATTTGGGTGTTTTCAAGAAAGGAATGAGAAGTAAATTGGATATTACCCAATTTACCTTTACTCATTCCTAGTCAAGATTTTTAAATAACATTTGGTTTTTTGTACTTTTTAAGGTGTACTTATGTTAATTATATAATTAATTTGGTGTTTATTGTAATTATGTAACAAATATAGTTACAAAAATTTAACTGTGCAACTATTTGGTGATAAAATTTTATAAATTATTTTTTTGTTTACAAACTCTTTGGGTTTTAACTAAATAATAGGTGTGACAAAGGGGTGTTCAAAAAAAAATCAGAATTAAGTGACAATTGAGATTTTTATAATCCAAAGTTTTTACCGTTTTTGTGCTTTTCTTAATAGTTTCTGTTATTACCAGAAAAACTAAAACTAGAATCATATGAGAGTGCTCATTTTTTTAATGGTCATTGCTTTTTCCGCTTGTAGTACGGCAAGTGTAATCGCAGATGATATCAAACGACCAACTGCTGACCCGATTGCTGAATTGACCAAATCAATGACCAAGACCGAAGGATATTTGAATTTTTATTGGGATGAAAAAAAGGGAAATTTATTTTTAGAAATAGACAAATTGGACGAAGAAATTCTGTATGTCAATTCCTTACCAGCAGGAATCGGTTCTAATGATATTGGCTTAGATAGAGGTCAATTAGGCGATACAAGGATTGTGAAATTTCAGAAAATTGGACCAAAGATATTAATGATTCAACCTAATTATGATTATCGTGCGATTAGTGATAATCCCGAAGAAGCCAAATCTGTGGCACAAGCCTTTGCTTCCTCTGTTATTGGAGGATTCAAAGTTGAAGCTTCTTCCAATGGAAAATACTTGGTCAATATGACCAAATTTTTGATGCAAGATGCACATGGAGTTGCAGCTAGACTTACTCGTAGTAAACAAGGCAGTTATAAAGTGGATGCTAATCGTTCGGCGGTTTATTTACCGATGTGTAAAGGATTTCCAAAAAATACAGAATTAGAGGCAACGATTACGTTCAGTGGTCAAGCCAAAGGCGAATATATTCGTTCTGTGGTGCCAACACCAAATGCCATTACAGTCAGAATGCACCATTCTTTTATTGAATTGCCTGATGCAGATTACCAACCAAGAGTTTTTGACCCAAGGAGTGGTTACAATGCTATGAGTTACGCAGATTATGCAACGCCTATCCAAGACCCATTGGTGAAAAGATTTATCCCAAGACATCGTTTAAAGAAAAAGGACCCATCTGCGGCAGTTAGTGAAGCGGTTGAGCCTATCGTTTATTATTTGGATAGAGGCGCACCTGAACCTATTAAATCTGCCTTGATAACTGGTGCTTCTTGGTGGAATCAAGCTTTTGAAGCAGCGGGATATAAAGATGCTTTTATTGTGAAAGAAATGCCAGAGGGCGCTGACCCAATGGATATTAGATACAACCTCATTCAATGGGTACACAGGTCGACTAGAGGCTGGTCATATGGTGCTTCTGTGAGAGACCCACGGACAGGGGAGATTATCAAAGGTCACGTTTCTTTAGGGTCTTTGAGGGTTAGACAGGATTTTTTAATTGCACAAGGTTTATTGTCTCCTTTTGAAGATGGCGCACCTAATCCTGATGAAAAAATGCTTCAATTGGCGCTTGCTCGCTTACGTCAATTGTCTGCGCATGAGGTGGGACATACTATCGGTTTAGCTCATAATTTTGCGGCAAGTGTAAAAAATAGAGCTTCCGTTATGGATTATCCGCATCCTTATATTTCTTTGGATGCTGCTGGTAATTTAGATTTTTCAGATTCTTATGCAGTTGGTATTGGAGATTGGGATAAAAGAACGGTTTTATATGGTTACCAAGATTTTCCTGCGGGAACAGATGAAGCCGCTGCTTTACAGCAAATTTTAGCAGATAATCACCAAATGGGTTTCCAATATATTTCTGACCGTGATGCTCGTCCACAGTCGGGGGCACATCCTATGGCACACCTTTGGGACGGAGGAGAAAATCCCGCTTCAGAATTGAAAAGATTAATGGAAGTGCGAAAAAATGCACTTGCTAGATTTGGGACGAATAGTATTAAAGAAGGTGCGCCAATGGCATCTTTAGAGAATGTGTTAGTACCTTTATATTTAGCCCATCGTTATCAGGTAGAGGCAGCTACTAAAATGGTAGGTGCAGTTGATTATTCCTATGCTACAAAAGGAGACGGACAAACGGTTACAAAGATTTATGATGCGGACCAACAAAAAGCAGCATTAACCGCAGTATTGGAAAGCTTGAGCCCTAATAACTTAACCTTACCAGAAGCCATTATCGAATCTATTCCTCCACAACCGATTGGTTATTCTAGGAATAGAGAACTTTTCAAAATCCATACAGGTTTAACTTTTGACCCAATTGGTGCTTCTGAAGCCATTGTAAATACGACGTTAGATTTATTACTAAATCCAGCGAAATTAGCGAGAGTTGTGGAACATCATGCTAGAGACAATCAACAAATGTCTCTTGATAATTTATTGTCGACTGTTAAGAATGGTATTGTTGGTGTTGGAACAAGTTCTGATTTAGCGAAAGAAATTAGTCGCAATAATGAAAAATTATACCTTAGAAAATTATTACAATTAGCAGGTAATACAGGCGGAAATCAACAAGTTGCTGCGATGGCTTTAATGCACGTTAATGATTTTGCTAATAGCAGTGCAAGGTCTGGTAGTGCTGCTGATAAGGCACATCAACAATATATGGCGCATCAAATTAGGCAGTTTATGGCAGACCCAAGTGGGTTTGAGTTGCCAGAAGCTCCTGTTTTGCCAGATGGTTCTCCGATTGGCTGTGGGCATTAAAAAGCCAATAATTCTGCCTACGCAAGAGCTTCCAGAATTCCAAGTTCTGGAAGCTCTTAGTTATTACTAATTGATGTTACGCAAAGAAAAATTATTGAGCATCAAATGTGCGGTATATAACAGCATTGGGTTATTCACCCAATGTTTCTAAAGCATATCGAAAAGGTGCGACATAAATCGTGCGATATTTTTTATATCGCTCCTTCAGAGCTAGAATTCTTACAAGATTAATTAAATTTAAATTTAGTAACGGCAAAACAATAACTTGAACATCTAGGACGGCTTCTTTTGATCCT
>CAYMSC010000610.1:0-3477 GCA_964392805.1 uncultured Saprospiraceae bacterium | reverse complement strand
ATGAATTCGTCGGTACTTTAAATCAAAATCACTCAATATGAAAAAGCTATTAACGCTTGCTTTTCTTTCCCTAACTATTTTACTAACAGCGCAAGACTTCAACGCCGAGCAGTTCAAATCCATGAAAGCCCGAAATATCGGACCAGCAGGGATGAGCGGAAGAGTCACCGCCATAGACGTCGATTTATCAGACGAAAGTCGAATTTTTGCAGGAACCGCTTCAGGTGGCGTATGGCTAAGTGAAAATGGGGGCATTTCTTGGACACCCATTTTTGACAAACAGCATGTATTGTCCATTGGGGCAATTGCCATCAATCAATCCAATCCAGCAGAAATATGGGTGGGGACAGGAGAAGGAAATCCTCGAAACTCTCAGAATAGTGGGGCAGGTATTTTTAAATCCATTGATGGAGGAAAAACATGGACCTTTAAAGGCTTAAAAGATTCCAGAATTATTCACCGAATTATTATTGATGAGACTCGACCGGGGACGGTATACGTAGGCGCGCAAGGAGCGCAATGGGGTAAAAGTGCAATGCGAGGCGTATTCAAAACGACGGATGGTGGAGACAATTGGGACAAGGTATTATACGTAAATGAAGGCGTAGGAATAGCCGATTTAGTGGTAGACCCTAGCAACCCTAATAAGTTGATTGCAGCGATGTGGGAATTTGGTCGAACCCCTGCTTTTTTTAATAGTGGAGGACCGGGTTCTGGTATGTATGTCACTTATGACGGTGGAGCGAATTGGAAAAAATTGACAACCAAAGAAGGTATGCCCAAAGGAGATTTAGGAAGAATCGGTTTGTCCTTTGCACCTTCTAATCCAAAGGTAGTTTATGCTTTAATAGAAGCAAAAAAGAATGCACTCTATAAATCTTTTGATGGTGGAGCCACTTGGAAAAAGCACTCCGAACACGAAAATATTGGCAATCGACCCTTTTATTACTATGATTTATTTGTAGACTCCAAGGATGAAAACCGAGTGTATAGTTTATATACCTATGTGTCTCGAAGTAGAGATGGCGGAAAGACCTTTGATATTATTGCAGATTATGGAAATAATGTCCACCCTGACCACCATGCTTTTTGGATTTCTCCAACCAACCCAAATTATTTAATTGATGGAAATGATGGGGGGATGAATATCTCAAAAGATGGCGGCGACACTTGGAGATTTGTGACCAACTTACCTGTGGGGCAGTTTTATCATGTGAATGTTGACAATGATTTTCCTTATAATGTTTATGGAGGAATGCAAGATAATGGCACATGGGTTGGTCCTGCTTTTACTTTAAAAAGCGGCGGAATCACGAATGCAGATTGGCAAGAAGTGTATTTTGGAGATGGCTTCGATGCTGCACCAAAACCCAATGATAATCGCTATGTTTATGCGATGTCGCAAGGAGGAAATGTTGGTTTGGTGGATAGAGAAACAGGAGTCAATCGGTTTATTAAACCCAATAATCCAGATACTACTAATTTAAGATATAACTGGAACGCTGCTTTTGCTTTACAACCAGATAGTGATTGCGGCCTATATTATGGTAGTCAATTTGTGCATTATAGTAATGATTGTGGAGAGAGTTGGCAGATTATTTCTCCCGATTTGACGACCAATGATACCAGCAAACAACACCAAGATATTTCTGGTGGATTGACCATAGATGCGACCAATGCAGAAAATAATACTTGTATTTTAACCATTGCACCAAGCCCAGTGGATGAAAAAGTAATTTGGGTAGGAACAGATGATGGCAATGTGCAAATCACTCGAAATGGTGGCGAAACATGGACGAACTTAATCAGTCGGATGCCTCAACTACCAAAAACGGCTTGGGTACCACAAATTGAATTATCGACCACCAATGCAGGAGAAGCCTTTGTAGTCGTCAATAATTACCGACAAAACGATTGGTCTGCTTATTTATACCATACGACTGATTATGGAACGACTTGGCGACGATTAGTGAATGATAAAGATGTTAGTAGTTTTGTAACGTCTGTTGTGCAAGACCAAAAAGAGCCTAATTTATTATTTTTGGGAACAGACGCAGGCTTGTATATTTCTTTTGATAAAGGCAGCAATTGGGAAAAATGGAATAACGGCTTGCCTTCCGTTCAGATTCGAGATATGAAGATTCAATCTACTTTTGACGATTTGGTATTTGGTACCTTCGGTCGAGCATTTTGGGTCTTGGATGACATTAGTCCTTTAAGAGCGTATGCCAAATCAAAATACACGCAAAAAGACTTTGAAATAGTATCTGCAACAGATGGCTATTTGTCGAATTATCGGTCTTATCAAGGGATTCGTTTCATCGGTCAAGCCGAATTTGTAGGAGAGAGTAAAGGGACGAATGTAGGCATGAATCTTTGGATAAAACCTGATGCCAAAGAAGAAGAAAAGGCTAAGAAAAAATCAACACCTGCTATCAAAGATAAAAAGAAGCGGAAAAAAGGAAAGGCAGATGTAGCTGAAAAGGTAATGGAGGATAAATCTAAAAAGGATAAAGCAGATAAGAAGAAAAAAGCGGATAAAGTAAAATGTTTTGTAGTGGATGCCCAAGGAGATACGGTACGTACTTTTTCTTCAAAAATTAAAGACAAAGGCTTGGTGAAAATTGCTTGGAATATGAGAACGGACGGGGTGCGGATGCCAAGTCGAAGAGAACGCAAGCCTGACCAAGACGAACCTAGTGGTTTAAGTGCCTTACCGGGGAAGTACACGATTATTGCTCAATATAAAGACCAAACTGCTCAAACTGAAGTAGCGGTAAAATTAGACCCAAGGGTAGAAGGTATTACGGAACAAGACATACTTGATTTAAAAGCAGCCAATGATGACTTGGAAGGCATGATTAAAAAATCAACTGCTGCTTTTAATAAATTAAAAAAGGCAAAAAAGAAAGTCGAATTAATAGAAAAATTAACGGAGACGGTGCAAGACACCACCAAAAAAGCAATGGCAAAATTGAATAAATCTACGAAAGAACAAATTGAGGAAATGATAATAGGTTTTGTGGATAAGGAAAACCTGAAAGGCATTCAGCGAAATCCAACGACCCTCAATCGAATGGTAGGTGGAGCAGGAAGATATTTGAGCAGTTCCTACGGTAAACCGACTCCGAATGCTCAAGTAGCGATTGATAAAGCAGAAAAAGCAGTAAGTAGTACTTTAGAAAAAATTGATACTTTTTTCAAGGAGGATTGGGTGGAATATCAAGCAAAAGTGAAGGCGATGGATTTTGATTTGTTTGGGGTGGAATAAGTATACAAAAAGATTCGAAGATGTACTAAATGTAAGGCTTTGTTAGCGCGAGACTAGAGCCTCGCGCTAACAAAGCTATTTTTTAGAGGATAGTCCCAATTTTTTTTCCTAGTTAAATACCAATCATTAAAGGGAAAATTTATTCGAGAAACTAAGAGCCGACGAAAAAATAAGTTCCGCATTTTTCAAATAGGAACCCGTACGGG
>CAYMSC010000609.1:1283-3500 GCA_964392805.1 uncultured Saprospiraceae bacterium | reverse complement strand
ACAAAATTAAATTTGCTCACTTTCGCTCAATCATGAAAATTTAAACATGCTCTTAATAATGTGTATAAAATCCGTTGGGAAACTAATCCGTTGGGGAAAAAATAGGCCCAACGGATTAGCTTCCCACAGTTTACTCCGATTTTATCGGAGGATAATTATCAATTTTCTTTCTGACTATCTAATATTGAATTTGAATTTTTAAATAGCAGTATCATAGCAACCAATACAATATGACAACTAAAAGAATTAACGTTTGGTCTAGCCCAAGAAATGTATCGACTGCTTTTATGTACGCCTTTGCACAACGTGCTGATACAACGGTGGTAGATGAGCCTTTGTATGCCCATTACCTAAGTAAAACAACTACGAGTGCGATTCATCCAATGACTGCCGAAATTTTAGCAACGATGGAGAACGATGGGCAAAAAGTAGTAGATACCGTCATTTTTGGAGCATACAAAACAGCAATTGCCTTATTTAAGCAGATGACCCACCATTTGATTGAGATAGATATGGATTTTATTCTGGAAACAGAAAATGTATTGCTGATTAGAGACCCTAAGCGGATTATTGCTTCCTATACAAAAGTCATCGATAATCCGACGATTGCTGATATTGGGATTAAAATGCAATATGATTTGTTCCAAAAATTAAAAAAGGCAAATAAAGTAGCCGCAGTTATTGACGCCAAAGCTTTATTATTAAACCCACCAAAAGTATTGGCTACTCTATGCCATACTTTGCAAATTCCCTATGACGCTACTATGCTGCATTGGAAAGCAGGCCCCATTGCCGCTGATGGGATTTGGGCAAAAGATTGGTATGCCAATGTACATCAATCCACAGGCTTTATTCCTTATGTTGAAAAAGAAGTGAATTTAGTTGGTTCACTTGCTGATTTGGCAAAGGAATGCCAGCCCTTTTATGATTATTTGTTGGAGTATGCGATTAAGGCTACAACTCCTCCAAAGTAGCCAACCATGCCTCTGCCATCAAATAAGCACCTGCTAAAGAAGGATGCACTCCATCAGGACACCAATAACTCACAGGCGCTACTTCCAATGCTTTATCAAAAATAGTTTGAAGGGGAATGAAAGCTGCGCCATAATCAGTAGCCACTTGTCTGGATGCTCTTTGGTATGCGGAAAATGCAGGATACCATTTTTCTTCAATGATGGCGGTTCCCCTTACAACAAAAGGTTCAGCGATGATTAATTTAAGGTTCGGCAAAGCTTTTTTGGTACGGTCTAATAAGGTACGAAAGTCTTTTTCGTAAACTTCGGCAGTGCCTTTATAATTATGCGTTAAGGTATGCCAAAAGTCATTCACCCCAATCAGTACACTTAAAATATCAGGTTGTAATTGTAAACAATCATCTTCCCAACGATTAGCCAGTTGAAATACTTTGTGACCACTAATACCACGATTATAGCATTTAAGATTTTTCGTCGGATGTTGCCCTAAAAGCGAGGTCACAATTTGATGAACATAGCCTAAACCCATACCCGAAGCATCATTGGCATAATAGTGGTCTTTCCTGCGACCAGCATCGGTGATGGAATCGCCTTGAAAGAGAATGGTTGTCTTTTCTGCTGTACTGAAATTAAAAGAAGTGGAAGAATTAGCTGCTTTGATGATAGCAGGAATTCCTATCAAGCCGATAGCCGATTGACCAATAAATTTTCTACGTTGCATATTTTTGTTTTGATTGAATAAGTTTTTACTCAGTTATAAAAATCTGATTAATAATAGATAAATATCCAAAAAGAAAGCATATATTCATCCTTACAAATTTTTTCTATCTAAAGACTTTAAGACAGAGATTAAAGCACTAAGATAGAATTGGGAAGTAGCAAAAAAAATAAAAATTTTATTCTTATTAATTTTATTGCTTCCATAAAAAACATCCCCCTTTATTTGTCACTGATTTTCAGCAATTTAGCAATATTTTTCTGAAAAAAAGGATTTCGATTACAACAATTTTTCAAGAACATTTGACGTATTCATCTTATTATAGCTGATTGTTTGGAAGAGATTTATATATTTGCGGTAGAAATTTTTTAAAGACTATCGCTATAAATGCTCTTGTATTTTTTGCTGAGCAATAAGCGCATTTTTAATAGCTGTTTATTAGATATTTATAGATTTTTATTTTTAATCTATATATTTTGTTTAACTAATTTTTTTTTGATAAAACAGAAATCAACATTACTTTTT
>CAYMSC010000609.1:0-1183 GCA_964392805.1 uncultured Saprospiraceae bacterium | reverse complement strand
CTGATTTTAGTTTTATAATAATTTTTAGTTCAATAATTTTGATAAATAGCAGAAACTGCAAAACTGAGTGGTATGGGTTGGTTCAAACGTTTAAAAGATGGTATCACAACTGCTACAAAGCAGAAAAAAGAAGCTCCTGAAGGAGTGTGGTACAAGTGTAAAGAATGTAAAGAAACAAGTACAATGAAGGAATTGAGAGAGAATTTTCTCAAATGCTCTCATTGCAATTATCATATTCGTATCGGTTCAGAAGATTATTTTGAACTTATTTTTGATGGAAAATATACCGAGCTTTTTCCAGACCTCATTTCTAAAGATTTCCTAAATTTTACAGATTTAAAAAATTATAGCGACCGCTTAGAAGTGGCTAAGAAAAAGACGGAGCTAATGGATGCCCTCAGTGTGGCGCATGGCAAAGTCAATAGAAGACCCTTAGTCATTGCCGCAATGGATTTTACTTTTATCGGTGGTTCTATGGGGTCTGTCGTAGGAGAGAAAATTGCGATGGCTATTGAGTTCTGTATTGAACACAAAACGCCTTTCATGATTATTTCCAAATCAGGAGGTGCGAGGATGATGGAGTCTGCTTTTTCCTTAATGCAAATGGCAAAAACTTCTGCTAAGTTATCTAAATTAGCCAAAGCAGGTATTCCCTATTTTTCTTTCCTAACAGACCCAACGACGGGGGGTGTAACGGCTTCTTTTGCCATGCTAGGAGACATCAATTTTGCTGAACCCAAAGCCTTGATTGGTTTTGCTGGTCCTCGGGTCATTAAAGAGACAATTAAAAAAGACTTGCCAGAAGGTTTCCAACGCTCTGAATTTTTATTAGAACATGGCTTTTTAGATTTTATCATCGATAGAAAGGATTTAAAATGTACGCTTTCTGACCTACTTTACTTTTTTGATAAATCCCGGACGGTTAATGGGGATAGTGTGGAGATGAATGGGGTTGCTAAGAAGGTGAAGGTGATGGGGTAAAAACTTTATAATTGATATTGAAATAAAAAATCCGTAGTAAAATATTTTACTACGGATTTTTAATTAGGCACTTAAGCCAGTTTTAAAACCAATTCCGATACAAATCGGAATCGATAATTTGAAATGTCGATATATTTTAAATCTCAATCTCAATCTCAAATTCAACCTCAATTTTCCCGCCGAAGTTGAAGTTGAAGTTGAA
>CAYMSC010000608.1:0-3518 GCA_964392805.1 uncultured Saprospiraceae bacterium | reverse complement strand
GTAAACTCCCGATTTGCTAAATCTAGCAGATTTAGTAAATCTTTTTCTGCTTGATAACCAATAATTTAGATTTACTATATTTTGAAAATTTAGCAAATCCTGCCATTCTCGGTCAGCCTGTTTAGGCTTTACTACCAGTCAAATCATGCTTCATCAAACATTAGCAGCCTAGAAAACATTCATCAATTTGATTAGAAAATAAATATTTATTCGTATATTGCGAATTTTTATAATAAGTGGGGCAACTACACTCCTTCTTTTCCTAATATATACACCAAAACAAGGAATATCGTGTGCCGTCCACCATAAATCGTCCACCGTATTCTATGTATCTAACCGTCCATTTTGGTCTTGAACTTGATGATAAAGTATATCCTAAAGGTGGTGACACCGAAATTGGGGTGCATTATATGGGGCCACAAAATTTTTTGGCTTTATTAGAAGCTCATTTAGGACTACTCGGACCAACGAATACCATAGATTATTTACGTATTGCACAGTATCGACACGCTTTGCAAAAATATTTGGATGATACGCCTACTGCTTTTTATAAAAATTCTTTTGATGCCGACCAATTAGCTGCTGCGGAGGAATTGTTGAATCGGAGAGATGAATTAAAATTGGCAGGTTGGGATTTTGAATACTCCGCTGCTACCCCATCCCGATTACTTGATTTGGCAAATGTCGAAGCTATTTTAGCAGATGCGGATTATGATTTTGCTACGGGTTTTGCAGACCGTCTTGTGGCAGTACTAGATGCTTGTGAAGAACGGATAACGCCTATCCAACATTTATTATTAAATGAACCTCGGGACTTATTTCCTTTTCATTGGCAAAAGGTGTTTACGCATTTGGAAGGGAATGGTACAAACATTGCCCAAATTTCAGCACCTGTTATTGAAGGCAATCACGATTTGGCTATTTTCCAAAAAGCATTAAAAGGCGAAAGAGGAAAAGTGAGTGCACAAAAAGATGGTTCCCTTTTGGTTATTCGAGCTAAAAGAGAGACGGACGCTGCTGCTTTTTTAGCTAAAAAAATACAAATTAATCCTTCCTATCGTCCTGTTTGTTTGATTCCTGAAAAAAATCGGGCTTTGGACAATGCACTTATTCAAGAAGGGCTGCCTAGCTTAGGTATCTTGTCTGCTTCTTTGGCTAGACCTACTTTACAGATTATTAAATTGGTCACTACTTTTTTATGGCGACCAATTGACCCTTATAAAGTATTGGAGTTTGTGACCTTGCCTATTAAACCATTGGCATCTGATTTGGCGGTCATTATTGCCCGACAAATTGCTCAAAGACCGGGCATGAATAGCGATAATTGGTATGCTTCGGTCAATCAATATTTTGAAGAATTGGCGCAAAAAGCAGCAACCGACCCGCTGATTAAAGTGGATAAAATACGGGCAGAATATCAATTTTGGTTTGAACGCCGTCGCTACGATATTTCCAAATCATTGCCAAAGGATGAGGTTATAGAAATCTTTGAGTATATCGCCGATTGGGCTTCTCAACGGTTTGAAGCTGATGGTAGTGTTAATAAATCTCTGTTGGTATTAAGTGAGCAATCCAAACGGATTAAAGAATTGATGGAGGCTTTGCCGAATGCCTATAATTTCTTAACTAACTTGGAGTTAGAACGAATCGTTCGGACGATTTACCAACCGTCTCCTGTTTTGTTTAGAGAAGTGGAAGTAGGACATTTGCCTTTTGTCTATCATCCAAGTGCTTTTATACAACAGACACCTGATTTACTATGGTGGAATTTTTCTTTAAAAGAACAACCTTCTTTCTTTTCTAAATGGTATCAAAATGAAATCAACTATTTTAAGTCGATTGATATTGAATTAGAAACCCCTAAGAAAGAAAACGATGTATTGATTTGGCAACGCAAAAGACCGATGCTGCAAGCAGGCAATCGTTTGATTCTAATTATACCCGAAAAAGTAGAAGGTAAAGCCGTTTTATCTCATCCGCTTTTGGGTGATTTGGAAGCTACTTTTGATAATTTGGAAGCCCTCACTTATGATATTGACAAACAACATAATGCAGCTTGTTTGGATTGTCATTTTGACCTTCCTGAATGGATACAGTTAAACCAACAGTTTATTAGTCAGCCTATTCCGATGCTCAATGTGGAACATGATAAATTGTTCAACGAGCGAGAACATGAGACTTTTACGAGTTTGGATTCTTTGTTTTACTATCCTTATCAATGGGTCTTTAGACATAAGGTTCGATTGACTAAATCTTCCATTCTCAGTGTGACGAGCGATAATGCCCTGTTAGGGAATTTAGCGCACCGTTTTATTGAATTATTACTAAAAGAGGACATTCAAACTTGGCAAAAAGCACAGGTTGAAGAATGGATAGATGGGCAAGCACCTAGATTGTTTTCCAGAGAGGCCGCTACCCTACTCATGTATGGTCGGGAACCCGAACGTTTGGCTTTTTTGAATACGATAAAATATGCCGCGTGGAGTTTGATAGCTAGTATACAGCAAAATGGCTGGAAGGTCAGAGGAACGGAAATGGATTTAGGTGGTCATTTTATTGGTATTCCAATGAAAGGAAAAGCCGATTTAGTTTTGGAAAGAGGGGAAGAGTTATGTGTTGTGGATTTAAAATGGCGTGGTGGAAATTATCGTAAGCAAGTCATCAAAAACGAAGAGGATTTACAGTTGGTCATGTATGCCAAATTATTAACGCCTGATGCCACTTGGGCGCATACTGCCTATTTTATTTTAGAAAAAGGGGAAATGATTGCTAGAAATAATCAAGCTTTTCAAAACTGTCTTGCCGTTAATCCCGATTGCGACCACATAGAAATCAACGAACGCATCTGGGCTAAAATGGAAGCTACCCTCCGCTGGCGATTGGAACAATTAAACAAAGGCGCGATAGAAATTCGGACCCAACAAACCCAGTTAGATTTGGAGGAACTTTATGAAGGACAATTGATGGATTTATTGGAAATGAAGGACGGAAATGCGCCTTTTGATGATTATGGGGTGTTGATTGGATTAGTGAAGTAATTACGTATAACGCTCTAAAACATTCAAAACCCTAATCGTCAATTCATCCTTACAAGCCATTTGATAATCCTCATAAGTACAAGGAACTAGCTCATGTTTGCCTTTATTGGTATTACTGTCCATTTGCATCCACCAACGACCACTTTTGGTACTTTTCCAAAAAGTCGCATTATGGTCGTAATCTTTGAAAGAGACAATGTACTCTATCATCCCGTCCGTTGAAACAGGAAAATCTCGTTTTCTATTATAAATACCTTCTAATAAATACCAAATCGTGTGGGCAATTAATTGAGCTGTTTGTTGGCTTTTATCTTTTTTAGCATGATAGCCATAAAAACCGATAGAAGTCAGTTTATCACTCATGCCTGCGTAATGTGCCAATTGGCAAGCCTCTTCGGAAGAGAAACCACTGGGCGAATTTTTCCAAAGCCCCGGTGCTTCGATATATTTTAAGGCATTCATATTAAAATAGACCGTATC
>CAYMSC010000607.1:0-3519 GCA_964392805.1 uncultured Saprospiraceae bacterium | reverse complement strand
TAGAACACTTAGCAACAATATAAAGTGGAATAATTCTAAAAATAAGTCTAACTTGAGTGACTATTACATATATGAGAAAACGGCTATCTATTTCGCTATACTATAATACCCAGAACAAATGGCATTTTTAAACGAATCACATATAGAAGAAGCCGATATTCAATTTTTTGAGATGGTATTGGGTTACCAGCATAAAAACGCTTGGAAACATCAACTCATCGGGCGAGATAGCCTAAAAGAAGTGGTTCTCAAAACCAATCTTCGGCAAAAATTGATGGATTTAAATGCTCATCTTCCATTAGCTTGTATCAATCATGCAGTGGACGAACTGACCAAAAGTAGAATTACCCTTTCTCCAATAGTAGCCAATAAAGAAATTTATGAGTTAATTCGTAAAGGTATTCCTGTTGAATACAAAAATAGGGAAGGACGAAAAGAGGATGATTATGTGAGAGTCATAGATTTTACCACACCTACCAATAATGAATTTTTAGTTGTTTCCCAATTGACTATCCAACGATTACAAACAGAGAATAACCGTCGCCCTGATTTATTATTATATGTCAATGGCTTGCCTTTAGTGATGATAGAGCTAAAGAATGCGACTGAAAAAGTAAAGGTAGGCTATGATAAAAACTTACAAGATTACCGTAAAGATATTCCTCAACTTTTTTGGTATAACCTTTTTGTTTGTATTTCCAATGGTATCCAAACCAGAGTAGGCAGTTTTAAAGCAGAATGGGAGCATTTTTTCTCTTGGGCTAAATTAAAAGATACAGCTGTATCAAGAGCACAAAAAACAAGAGAAGAAGTCGAAGCAGAGAGTAAGAGCGAAAAAAACAGATTAAGTCTAAAAATATTTGGCGAGGGACTTTGTCATAAGCATCAATTACTAGACTATTTTGAAAACTTTGTCCTCTATCATAATAATAAGGTTAAGATTATTGCCAAAAATCATCAGTTTTTAGGAGTAAATAATGCCATCGTCTCTTTAAATGAACGAGCGGATAAAAAAGGAAAACTAGGTGTATTTTGGCATACCCAAGGTTCGGGTAAGTCGTATTCCATGATATTTTTCTCTAGAAAGATTAGACGAAAAATAACAGGCAATTGGTCTTTTCTAATCGTTACTGACCGTAAAGATTTAGATGACCAGATATACCGAAATTTTGTAGAAACAGAGACCGTCGAACAACCACCCAAAAGAGGCAAAAATCCCAATCGACCCTATTCCAGAGAAGATTTAAAAGGTTTTCTAAGTTCCAATAAAAGTCATGTCTTTACGCTCATTCATAAATTCGGTATTCAAAAAGGAAGAATGTATCCACATTTGACAGACCGAGCAGATTGGATAGTAATGGTCGATGAAGCGCATCGAAGTCAATACAAGGGCTTTGGGGAAAATATGCGGATTGCCATACCCAATGCTCAATATATTGCCTTTACGGGTACGCCTTTATTGCGAAGTGAATTAACCAAAGATTGGTTTGGTCCTTATGTATCAGAATACAACTTTGCTCAAAGTATAGAAGATGGGGCAACCGTTCCTTTATTTTATAAAAAATCAGTTCCACGAGTAGAGCAAATCAACGAAGATTTGGTTGGCGAAGCCGCTGAAATTTTAGAAAATGAAAAGCTAACCGAGGAACAAGCTCGAAAATTAGATAGAGAATATTCTACGCTTTTGCAGGTCGTCAAACGACCAGACCGTTTATTGGAAATTGCCAATCATATCGTTCGACACTATCCTTATCGACTAGATGTAGTAGATGACGAAAACAACCGAAAGCCGATGAAGGCAATGGTGGTTTGTATTGACAAATTTACGGCTGTTCGGATGTATGATATGGTGCAAACTGCCCAAAAAGAAGAAATCATAGCATTGCGTAGAAAGATAATGCAAACTAGAGATGCAGAACTAAAGCAGCGTTATAAACGTGCCATTCAGTTTATGGAAGAAACTCGAATGTCGGTTGTAATTAGCCAAGAAGGTAGCGATAAAGAAGAGACTAAAAAGTTTGATAAAGAAGGTTTAGTCATTCATCGACATCGCCAATTGATGGACCATCCAGATGAAGATGGCAGAAATATTGAAGATTATTTCAAAGACCCCAATAATACCTATCGGATTGTATTTGTCACAGCTATGTGGTTGACGGGTTTTGATGCACCTGCCGTTTCTACACTCTATCTTGATAAACCTTTGCAAAACCATACTTTAATGCAAGCCATTGCTCGTGCCAATCGAGTTTTTGAAGGCAAAAAGAATGGCTTAGTAGTAGATTATTTTGGCGTATTCCGAAACCTAAAAAAAGCATTAGCAGATTATGCCGAAGGTGGAAAAGGCGATAAAAAAGACGAAGATGAATTTCCATTACAAGAATTCGAGGAATTATTATTAATCCTAGAAGCGGGTATTGCCGAGGCAAAAGCCTATTGCAAAGATTTAGGTGCAGATATAGATGCGATTCTAGATTTAGGGGAAAAGAGCTTTTCAGAGGTTGAATTATTTAGGGATTATGCCAATCTCATTTTACAAAAAGATACCTATAAAAAACAGTTAAGCTTGTATGTCAACACAATTGTTTCATTGTACGATTCGTCTAAACCCGATATTTACGATTATCCAATCATTAAAAAAGACAAAGAAGTTTTTGAATACCTCAGAAAAGTAGTAGAGCGATTAACAGATAAAGATGAAGCCATCGAACGAGCGAAAAAGAAGATTGATAATTTGCTAGATACTAGTGTAGTTAGCAAAGGAGACTTAAAAGAAGACAAGGTAAAATACATTATTGATACCTCTAAACAAATTGATTTAAGCAAACTTGATTTTGAAAAACTACGGGCAGAATTCCCAGAAAGAAAGCATAAAAATATTCAGTTTGCAGACTTACGGCAGTTGCTAGAAATTAAACTCAAGCAAATGTTGGCTGTCAATAAAACTAGGGGTAGTTTTTTAAATAATTTCCAAAGGGTGATTGATGATTATAATTCGGGTAGTCTTTCGATTGAAGAAGCTTATAAAGCTTTGCTAAAACAAGCTAGACAATTAAAAGACGAAGAAGAACGAGCGGTTAAAAATGATATGTCTGACCAAGAGTTGGAGTTGTTTGACTTATTGAAAAAGGAGAAGTTGACTAAAAAAGAAGAAAAGGAGGTCAAATTGGCAGCTAAAGCATTACTTCAAAAGCTATTCGACGCCAAGAATAAAATATTAATTCAAGAGTGGCATAAAGAAAAAGCGACGCAGGAAATGGTTAGGCGAGAAATTCAGAAAGTACTTGGGGCGCATTTGCCAGACCCTGGTTATGGTCGTCAATTATTTGCAGAGAAATTGGATGTAGCTTACCAGCATTTTTATGATTTGGCGGAGCGAGGGATGGGATTTTCGGAATTTAATTAATACGTTTAAGTTTCCAACCATCGAAAAGATTAAGAGAGCATTATTAGCCAAGGAATGGTTATCTTAGCACCTTTCCAAAACGAATGCCTAAAAAATGAATAGCACGAACCTTA
>CAYMSC010000606.1:0-3527 GCA_964392805.1 uncultured Saprospiraceae bacterium | reverse complement strand
CGCATGGGGCAATTGGAAAATGGCATGAAGTATTTTATTCAAAAAAATGCAAAACCAGAAAATCGAGCGGAATTAAGACTAGCCGTCAATGCAGGGTCTATGCAAGAAGATGACGATCAACTAGGTTTAGCCCACTTCGTCGAACACATGGCGTTCAATGGAAGTAAAAATTTTAAGAAAAACGAACTCGTTGATTACTTAGAGTCTGTCGGTACTAAATTTGGTCCTGACCTAAATGCTTACACTAGCTTTGATGAAACAGTTTACATGCTACAAGTCCGAACAGACGACGAAGAAAAAATGCTAAAAGGGCTTTTGGTATTAGAAGATTGGGCAGGAGGATTAGATTTTGACAATGAAGAAATAGACAAAGAAAGAGGCGTGGTCGTTTCTGAATGGCGAACTCGATTGAGTGCTGACCAACGAATGCAGCAGCGTTATTTTCCTATCATGTACAAAGATTCTCGCTATGCGACTCGTTTACCTATCGGAGACCCTGAAATTATTAACAATGCCAATTACGATGTAGTTAAGCGTTTTTATTATGATTGGTATCGACCTGATTTAATGGCGGTTGTAGTCGTAGGAGATATCGATGTTGACCAAATGGAGCGAGAAATTAAAGCTCGATTTAGTAAATTGACCAATCCAGCTACCAAACGTGCAAAAGATAAGTATGAGGTACCTGGTCACCAAGAAACTTTGGTTGCTTTAGAAACCGACGAAGAAGCTGCTTTTACAAGAGTACAATTAATGTATAAGCACAAAGGGGAAAAAACCAAAACAGAAGCTGATTTCCGTCGGCAAATGACCCATAGTTTATACAATAGTATGCTAAATGGCAGATTAGATGAATTGTCAAAAAAACCAGAACCACCTTATACTTTTGCCTATACAGGTTATGGAGGTGACGTAGGTAGTTTGGCAACCTATTCTTCTTTTGCCTTTGTACCAGAAGGAGGTGCGCAAAAAGGCTTGGAAGCTGTTTTAATGGAAACCAATAGAGTCTTACAACACGGGTTTACTCAATCAGAATTGGAGCGAACTAAATTGGAAATGATTAAAGGAATCGAACGTGCGGTCAAGGAAATGGACAAGATGGAATCTCGTCGATTGGTTGGAAAATATGTTTACCATTATTTAAAAGGTAATCCAATTCCTAGTGAAACGCAAAGAGAGGCGCTTTATAAAAAATTTATGCCAACCATTACTTTAGCAGAAGTCAATGCTTTAGGCAAACAATGGGTCACAGATGCCAATAGAGTTGTCGTTATTACAGGGCCTGAGAAAGAAGGTGTGGCAATGCCAACCGAAGCAGATGTTTTGGCTACTTTTACTAAAGTTGATGGCATGACTTTAGAACCATACGAAGATAATGTTTCGGATGCCCCTTTATTAGCTGCTGATTTACAACCTGTTAGTATCAAAGAAAGTAAGACCATTGAAAAAGTTGATGTAACAGAATTCACTTTAGCAAATGGTGTAAAAGTGGTATTAAAGCCAACGGATTTTAAGAATGACGAAATCATGATGCGTTCCTTTAGTCCAGGAGGTACGTCTTTGTATTCGGACGAAGACTATCCAAGTGCCTCTAATGCAGCCAGAATCATCAATGAAGGAGGAATTTCGACGTTTGATTTACCGCAATTACAGAAAAAACTAGCGGGTAAAAAAGTGAACGTTAGTCCGAATATTGGTGCTATGTATGAAACGATGAATGGGGGTTGTTCTCCTGATGATTTGGAAACGATGATGCAATTGACCTATTTATACTTCAATGCTCCTCGGGCTAATGAGGATGTGGTCACGTCGTATATTAATAAGCAAAAATCTATTTACAAGAACCTATTCTCCAATCCACAATATTGGTTTTTTGACCAAATTTCTAAAATCAAATTTGGAGACCATCCTCGAATGGGTTTCCCTACGGAAGAGATGTTAGACAAAATCAACTTAGAAAAAGTGATGGAAATCTATAAAGACCGCTTTGCAGATGCTAGTGATTTCACCTTCTTTTTTGTTGGAAACTTTGAGGTGGATAAGATGAAAGAAATGACGGCAAAATATTTAGGGAATCTACCAACTACTGGTCGTCAAGAAAACTGGAAAGACTTGAATATCAACATGATAGATGGCGTTATCAAAAAAGATTTGGTCAGAGGTGCTGCGCCAAAATCTCAAATTGATATGACTTTTCACGGTAAATACGATAAATGGACACCAAAAGAAGTCTATAAATTTTACATGGCTGCCGACTTACTTCGAATCAAGATGCGAGAATCTATGAGAGAAGACAAAGGTGGGGTTTATGGTGTTGGTGTTCGAGGTAATGTTTCTCGTTATCCCAAAGAGAATTATTCTATTAATATCTCCTTTAATAGTGAGCCAGAAAAAGTAGAAGAATTGATTAAAACAGGTTTAAATGATATTGAAACGATTCGCAAAGAAGGGGTGCAAGAAAGTGACTTGAACAAGGTGAAAGAAACCAGAGTACAGAGTCGAACAAAGAATTTAAAAGAAAATCGTTGGTGGATGGGCAATGTTCAAGGCGTGTATATGGAGGGTTGGAATAGTTTTGATAATTTTAGTTTAGAAAGCTACCAATCTATCATTGAATCTATTACACCTGCGGAGATTCAAGAGACTATCAAACAATACTATAATGATGAGAATTTCATTAGAATTGTGATGAATCCTGAGCCAGCGGAGAGTAATTAATTATTGATTATTAATTATTAGTTGATTAGTCATTGGTGAGCTTTTTAGAGCATCAGATTAAAAAGGGAGAAAAAATCCGTTGTCCTCAAATTATCCGTTGTATGCTTTTTCTATATACAAGGGATTATTAAAGGCCAACGGATTAAATATTTCTTGTTGATTTCAATCGTTCATCAATGACCAATTAACTAATGCTTACCCACCAAAATGCTTCTCAAGCAAGCCTTCCAAATATTCCTTATCCACTTCATCAAAAGAGTTAGTAATCGTACTATCCACATCAAAAACCGCTATTAATTCCTGCTGTTCATTAAATACTGGAACAACAATTTCTGATTGAGAATTAGGGTCACAGGCAATATGGGCGGTACCTTGGTCTAAGGCATGGCAATCTGGGACAATCTGCGTTTTTTCTTCTCTTGCTGCCCGTCCACAAACGCCTCTCGAAAAATCAATATGCAAACAGCCCAATGTTCCTTGATAAGGCCCGACTGATAATTGTTGAGGTGCCGTCACGGTATAAAATCCGACCCAATAATAATAGGGCATATAAGTTTTGAGTAGGCAATTAATAGTTGCCATTTTCAAAATCGGATTCGTCTCCCCTTCCAAGTTAGCATCAATTGCTTGAATCGCTGTTTCGTAAGCTGCTTTTTTATCAGCAATCGATAAATTAACCGAAGGTTTTATAAAATAAGGCATTACTGCACTTGCGCTCATGGTATAAATTTAGGTTTTGAAATTTAGTATTTAGGGTACTACGGTGAAAAGTGTGGGTGAATCAAAAATGGCACAACTCAGAGCGTTGT
>CAYMSC010000605.1:0-3532 GCA_964392805.1 uncultured Saprospiraceae bacterium | reverse complement strand
TACTGTTTGTATGACTTGTTGCTTGGTCATTTGAAATTTTAATTAACTCATAGATTAAACAAATCTAATCTATAAACAACTTTTACCAAAGTAACTGTTCATTTTTAAATACATTTTACTTTTTCTTAACTAATTAAAAACTGGTAGTGCAGGATTTATCCTGTCCTGTTTAGCAACCTTTAGGTTGGTGCGTCTAAGGAACGATGAAAAAATAAATTGCGGATTTTCTCCCGAAAGCTTTCGGGATTTATAATTGATTGATAATTAATTAATTTAAAAAAGAATCAATTGTAAATCTAGGTCTAAAGACCTCGAAACAGGACAGACTGAAGTCATA
The DNA here is from genome assembly GCA_964392805.1 of uncultured Saprospiraceae bacterium. Lineage (GTDB taxonomy): Bacteria > Bacteroidota > Bacteroidia > Chitinophagales > Saprospiraceae > JAFMDF01. The sequence goes on along the minus strand of CAYMSC010000605.1, from coordinate 3,195 downwards.
TTTTCAAAATCTTAAATTTACTAGAAACCTATCCCTACAACTACGCCCCACCCCAAGTCTCCGTTTTGAATACTTGCCACGGCATCCACTCTAAATAAGCGAATAATATTTATCCCTATATTATCCAATCCTGCATGAAGTTCAAAATAATTTTGTCCGCTTGTCAATAATGCTTTAGCCCCAACTACAGTCTTGAAGCCTAATTTTCTAAACAAGGGCAATCTATCCAAAAAGAAGCCCTCGAAGTGATGCTGATAATGACCTTCTAAATAACTATTTGTCGTACTAAAATCATAATAAGGTAATCGAAGAAAAGAGGTACGATATCGACTTGGATTGACTATCGCTGTTTGATTTCCATTAAAATGTTTGTAGTCGATAAACATAACTTCATTTTTATTTAAAAATGTTCCGGCTTCCACATTAAATTGAGAAGAACCAAACAAGCCGAAATTGACTGTTTTCCGTACCTCTACCGATAAATGGTCAAAATCTACATCACTTCCTAACGAATTGATTCCTTTTCGATAATGTATCCGTAGCTCAGGAAATTTAGAACCCGTAATGATTTTTCTATCTGGATAAGTCAGGTATTTCTGTCCAAATCGAAGCCGAAGCCTCAATCGAAAAATAAGTGCTTGATGTCGGTCGAAGGAAGGAGTAAAATTAGTAGGGTCTGTTGGGTCATTAGCCGTAAAAACTCGATTTTCTCTAAAAAAATAACTAAATTCACTTTGATTAACTAATGGTTGTCTATCGGCATATTCTAAATTAAAAAAGAACAAACCACCATTCCAAAACTCTTGGCGATATTGTATTTCTCCAAAGTATTTATCATAAATTTTGGCATAATTTCGCCGAAACACAAGTGTATAAAACGAGTTTACTGTTTCAGAAATAGGGTTATTGCCATTAAACTGTGCGGCCTCTCTCCCACCGTTAATACGTATTTGTCGATATTTTTTATAATCCCAACTATAAGTAAAATCAACTTTTCCACGCCATTCTCTATCTCCAAATCCATAAGATAAACTTGGTGCAATGCGCATCCAATTATTCCCATCTTCGTCAAACCGCTTGAAATAAGTCAAATTCAAATAACCATAATATCCCTGTACGGTATTAAACTGTATAGTTGACAATGGGGAAGCAATACTTAAAGATTGGCCTTGAAAACTTTTCCGACGGGTGTAGCCTGCAAATAGATTCATTACTTTAAAACGATTGCTTATCGCATCCATTGAATCTCGAAAAGGTTTTGATTTTCTAACGATTTGTAAACTGTCCTTTACAACATAATCTATTGCCTCTTCAGTAGTCAATGGAATAGGTCGAACGGTATCCCAATATGCTAATGTTTTTTGATTGGATTCGGCTTCTACTTTTAATAATTCATTGGTAAAAAAGTCAGCAGTAAAGTTTGGGGCTAAATCATAATTGGTAAAAATACCCGTAAAAGTTCCACCTGTTTTTAAGCCCATCACACTTATTTTAAAGTTGATAGTCTGCGAAAACTGTCGCCATACATCAGGTCCTTGAACAGGCACATGCACTTGTTTAAACACCAACGAATCTACTACTGGTATTTTCATCGCTTCTTTGGTCAAGCTCAAATCTAAACTTTGTATATTCCATAAATCTTCAACAATATAAATGTGTCCATAAAAAGCAGGAAGTGCTGGATTTTTAGGTAATACTTCGATTTTATTTATCAAATTTCCCGATTCGTCGGAAAATGTACCTACTAATTTATAGCGATAATAAGACAATGCTCGATTCCCTATTGGTGACAAAACTTCTCTCCCCAATCCGTTTATCGTATTCTCATAAAAATTAAAATCCATCGCCCTTGCATTGTTAAAACTAAAGCCATTATCATCGCCCGATATTTTCGAGGAAATCATAATTTCTTTAAAATCATCAGGTTCTTGGCGGTGTAGTTTTGCCAAGGATTCCGATAAATAAACAATGCCTTGTCGATTGGAATCTAAAACGCCATCAGTCATTACATCCACATCTAGTCCTAGTATTTTTTTTGGCGCTTCATAGATTTTTTGCAACCCCTTAATATAGACATCGCAGGAATAGGCTTTGACCTGTTTTAAATAATAATCCCGTTTCTCAATTGCTTTTCGGATGACTCGATAGGCAGGGTCTTCCGCATTGGCGGAAACGACTACTTCCTCTAAATCTACTGCCTGTTGAGACAAGGTTACATTTAGCATTGTAGGCTTATCTCCGATGGTTACTTGCTGAATTTGCTGTTGATAGCCTACGTATTGAAAAACAATTTCGTAATCGCCTTTTGTTAAGTTTAATTCATAATTTCCTTCAACATTAGTGGTCGTTCCTTCCGATGTACCTTTCAAGTAGACACTAGCAAAGGCCAAGGGTTCGCCTTCTGCATCAACGACTCTGCCACTTAGCTGTGCATAAAGCGGTGTATAGGTTATAGAAATAAAAAATAAGAATAAGCAAATAGGATAAGAAAATCTCATCTCAGTCGGGTTTTATGAGTGATTATCAAGTGCTGATTATGGATAATTATCCAATTAAACAAATATAGTAATTCCAACGAAATAGCAGACAATTAAATGCTTGGACAAAAATACCTTCAACTTAAAATGGCTTCTAATAAAAAAATATGAAAAACCACTTCGTCATTTTCTCCATTTTGCATTCCTTTTTATAAATTGTCAGACAACTAAGTCTGTTGAAAGACACACATTAAATGAAGCCGTTCAAAACAAAATGGAGCAACTTGTTCTAACACATGAATTACCTGGTTTTAATTTTTCCATTATCTATGCCAACGGGCAACAAGAGAATTATTCGAGTGGTTTTTCAGATATAGAAAATCAAATTCCACTCACAACGGACCATCTTTTCTTTTCTGGGTCCATCGGCAAAACTTATGCAGTTGCTTTATTAATGCAATTGGTAGATGAAGGAAAGATTGATCTAAAAAAGTCCCTAAAGTCCTATTTTCCGACAGTAAATTGGTTGACCCAATTACCCAATATTGAGGAGATAACTATTGAAATGCTTTTACAACATCGTAGTGGTCTGCCTCGATGGATTATGAAAAAAGAAACATGGGATATACTCCATGATCAACCTGGTAAATTATTTTTATCCTACTAATTCACCACTCTCACCTTAATTCGATTACCAGGTTTTGGTAATTTCCCTTCA
>CAYMSC010000604.1:0-3541 GCA_964392805.1 uncultured Saprospiraceae bacterium | reverse complement strand
ACTCCTGACAGTCAATAAAATTGACGGTCTGACTTCTGACCTCTAAATCAATTATCAATTTTTTATCTGACGCTCTAGACAAAAAACAACTACGGCATTTGAGTTTTTCAACTGATTATTTTTTGTCATTTCTAATCAAGATAAAAAATTGGGGGGTCACAGGAATTTTATCTCCCTGATTAAACCCAGAAATAAAGAAAGAAATTATATTTTATTTTACATATTATTCTTTTTGTCAATTTTTAGCGTTTTGCTCTAAAATATTTCCAAAGTAATTGGACCATGAAAGTGTGAGATACAAAAATTAAAGGAATGAAGGTGGTTAACACCGCAAATAATCGAGCATCTAATGTACTGACCTGTGCAACAAATCGAGGTACATCAAATAAGGTGGCAATTAGTAAATCTAAAAGCCCAACTATATTTAATAGTACTGGAAAAATCATTGCTCCTTTCCATTTTTTGTGCAAAAACATCAAAGATAACATACTTAATATAGAACAGGCAACATCAAAAAGTGTCAACCGAAGTACATCGTAAAAAGGCAGTATTTCCCCAATCGAAGTTAGACCGGGTATCATCAAAGAGATAGAAATATATCGAAAAAGATGAATACAAATAAAAGGCATTATCAATTTCTCAATCGGCCATGTTTTAAAGTTCTCCAAAAAAACCGTCGCTATCAAAAACCGCCAACTAATCGTACCAAAGATAAAGGAAAGTGGCACCAACATCCCATAGTTAAAATCCATAATTCGTTTTGAAAATCCTAATTTAATATTGGTTAAAAAAGTTTTTAGTATTTTTATACTAAAAAAAGCTAAACAGCTGCAAAATTATAATTATTTTCGCCACCCAATACATTTATCGAACTAAATAACAAATATTTATTATTCTAATTTTCTAATACTAAACCTTAAAAATGAGATTAAAAAATAAAGTAGCTATCGTGACAGGTGGTTCAAGAGGTATCGGAGAAGCAATTAGTCAACTTTTCGCCAAAGAAGGGGCGACTGTTTATATCTGGGATTTATTGGAAGAAGGAGCTATTGTAGCAGAACAAATCCAAGCAAAAGGTGGAAAAGCTAGTTTTACTAAAATTTCTATTACAGACCAGCCTGCTATTGAAGCAGAAATGGCCAAAATCCATGAAGCACATGGAAAAATAGATATTTTAATTAATAATGCTGGAATTACTAAGGATAAGACCTTGACAAAGATGTCTAATGATGATTGGGATGCAGTTATCAATGTTAATTTAAAGGGAGTATTTTTATGTACCCGTGCAGTTGTGCCTTACATGAAAGCACAAAATTATGGTCGCATCGTTTGTGCCGCATCAAATGTCGGTATTAGAGGCAATTTTGGTCAAACGAATTATGTAGCGACCAAAGCAGGTGTAATTGGTATGTGTAAAACATGGGCGATGGAACTAGGCAAATATGGTATTACCGCTAATAGTATTGCTCCCGGTTATACAGTAACCCCCATGACCGCTAAAATTCCTGATGCCATAGCCGACCAAGCCGTGAAATTTATTCCGCTCCGTTTCAAAGCAGACCCAATTGATATTGCTTATGGCTATTTGTATTTAGCTTCTGATGAGGCTCGATATGTAACAGGTGTTTGTTTGCCAATTGATGGAGGAACTTCTAGATAAGGTCAATTTTGAATGATAAATTTTGGTAAGTTCTCAATAGAAAATCGGTAGTACAGGCTTTACTGTTCAGTTTACAAGCCTTTAGGCTTGTTTATATAGAAAACGGAATAATCTAAAGACTTTTGAACGGGACAGACTAAAGTCTGGGCTACCAGTTACCTTCATTGAGAACTTACGAATTTTGGATGTAAGCAACTGACAATCAATCGAATAAAAAATAGTCCGTTCGATTCACAGCTCTTTCTTGTGTAAGTCATAAGCTTGTATTCCTTTGAATATCAATTAACTATACTAAAAATTGGATAAAATCTTGATTTTAGCATTGTATCGAATTCAAAATCACTTTTTTATGCGGTTTCGAGTATATATCCAAAACTCACGTTAATCAATAAACTAAATAATTATGACAGAATTTAAAAATTTAGCAGAATTTAAAACGGCTAAAGGTAAATCATTAGGTAGTTCTGAATGGATGACCGTCACTCAAGAAATGGTCAATGATTTTGCAAAAGCTACATTGGACTTTCAATGGATTCATATTGATGTGGAAAAAGCGAAAAAACATTCTCCTTTTGGTGGACCAATCGCTCATGGATTTATGTCTTTGTCTTTATTACCTAGACTTTTAGAAGATGTTTCTTCTATTAAAAGTGCAAAAATGGGCGTAAACTATGGATTGAATAAAGTTCGATTTGCCCACCCTGTTCCATGCGGAAGTCGAGTAAGAGCACATGTAACTTTATCGGATGTGGAGGATTATGGAGACAATGGAGTTAAATCTACTTGGCAAGCAACCATTGAAATTGAAGGGGTAGAAAAACCTGCTTGTATTGCAGAATTTTTGTCTTTAGCTTTTGAATAAAGTACTGAATATAGGTTACTAAACACTGTATTTCTAATTATGCCTATACCAAAATATAGTATTCTATCAAGTTTAAAATGACTGGTAAAGTTGGTCGTAAAGCCTTCAGGCTTTCCCGTCACTAGCCTTTAGGCTAGACATAAGTTACTTGAAAAACTACAGACCTAAAGGTCTTAGACGGGAAAGCCTAAAGGCTTTTCTACAGTTTTATTCGTTATTTTAAATTTGGTCGAACAATAGTACCTAGCACGCTCTTTTCATCTTACCAAAAAGATAAACCATCATGTCAAAAACGTTAAAAATAGTTCTTGCGCTACTTGCCGTATTAGCCATCATCGGCTTTTTTATTTATAAATCTTTGTTCCCTGCTATGATTCTGGATGAAGTCCCAAATCCAGTTAGAGACCGAGCCACTTTATCAAAAAATGTAGACGAGGCTTCTATTACAAAAAATACTAACAAAAATCTGTATTGGGGAGATTTACATGTGCATACTACCCTATCGTTTGATGCGTATATTGGTGGCAATAGAGCGACCCCAAATGATGCCTATCGGTTTGCAAAAGGAGAAACCATCTCTGTTTTAGAACAAAATGTAAAAATAGATAGGCCCTTAGATTTTGCAGCAATTACAGACCATGCGGAATTTTTAGGGGAATTATATTCTATTCATACACCCGATGCTCCCGGACATAATGCGATGTTTGCTCGCTATTTTCGAGATGTTGGTTTAGATACCGTCAAACAACGAGATTTATTCTTAAAGTCTTTGGAGCGAGTATCTTCCGAACCTTCACACATGCCCTTTTTCCAAGGTTTTGAAACCACAAAAAAAGCTTGGGATATTGAATTGGAAGCAGCAGAAAAACATTATCAACCTGGCAAATTCACCACTTTTGCGGCTTATGAATGGACCAATGGTGCGGCCCAATCTCATATCCATCGAAATATTATTTTTAAGGATATGAAAGTGCCCGATTATCCAATTAGTGCCTTGGAAGCTAGAGATGGAGAAAGTA
>CAYMSC010000603.1:0-3544 GCA_964392805.1 uncultured Saprospiraceae bacterium | reverse complement strand
ATAAAAATAAATTTTATAAGAAAACCCTTCTTCGATGTGTTAAGATTCAATCATAACACTAATATGATTTAAGTTTTCAACTTGCCTATCTTGTCAATAATTCATCATCAATTAGGGTTATTTTTACAATCGTAAACGTAAGACACGACAAAGTCGTAAAAGATATTGAGATTAAGATTTAATCTTAATCTATCGACATCGTGCAAACTTGAGACATCGGAGACAATTAGTCTAAACTCAAAACCCATATTCAATTAAAGCTTTTCCTAATTTAGTCAAATACACTTTACTTGTCCAGTTATCTTCAGGTCCTATAGAACCTTCAAATGCCTTACTTAAAGATGATGTTACCAATTCACTAAAAGAAATTGACTCAGGTAGGTTATCATTTACATAATTTCCATCTGAATTTTGATATAACCAAAACAAGTCATCAAAGTAGGTTAAATTAATAATATGGCATAAGCGCAAAAAATCTTTATAGCTAACTTCTTTTTCTAATACTGCTCTGAAAAGTTTTCCAACTAATTTTGGCTTATTATTACTTTCTATTCTTTTTAGTGTTTCTAAAAGTCTTTCACCAACATTACCAGCTATACCCTCTGATTCATTGATTTCTTTTATCCTAGCTTGTCTATCTTTAGGAGATACATTGTTTATTTCAAATAAAAGTTGAGTTATTTTTTTCGCAAAAAAATACTCATCTACCTTGTCTACAATTCCATATATTCCTAAGATTGACTTTACAACTGGAATTTCTTTCAGAATATCATTTTTTATAAAAGCATCAATTCCTGACTCTACTATATCTTTAGAAACATTTATTGTATCTGGATGACAGACTACATCTTCTATAGATTGCACCTCTTGTTTATTATCCGAACTACTCATTTTGAAAGCATTTAAATTTACATGTTAATTACTGGTCTAGTCGTTAAATCTTCAAATATTTCCCAATAGCAAATAGTAAATCATCCATAGCTTGTAGATACTGATGATCTTTTCTGATAGCAGAATTTATCAACTTATTATCTCTAATCCAGTTTTTGTAAGCGACAATTAACTCTTCATCTTTTCCTTTTAGCGTTTGTTTTTTTCTAATATCAATAATGACTTTTGAATTACTTATTTGTTTACCTTCATTAATTAATTTAATAATTTGATAAGCTCGAATTACGTGCTGGTCAACTATAATATTTTCAGTAGAATTTTTAAGATAATTTCCAAAATGTATAAAGGTTAAGAAATCATTTTTCCCTGCCACCTTCCCTTCTATACCATCAATTATTTTAGCTATTTTTCTAAGGTCTCCGTTTTTCCAAATAAGTGAAAACAATAACCTTTCTGTTGTACTGGCAGTAGCAAATTTTTTAATATTTAATTGGTTATCCTCATCAATCCATCCACTTACTTTTAATGCCTTGATTTCTGCTGACGCAATCGAAAAAGGTAATTTAGGATAAGTTTCCCTTTTCTTTCTAACCTTATAAAGCGTTACTGTTTGTGATAGATTTCTTAGTTCATCTATGGTTTTTACATTTTCTAATTCATCTATCAATTGTATAACTGTTTTCGGTGGTGCCTCTACTTTATTGATAGCTTTCAGCATTTCTATCTCCGCATTAGCCCCTATGATAGTACCATACATTCTATTATTTGCATTACCGTTTCGGATACTTGGATGGGTCAAAAAAACAATAGTTGTTACAAAATCATTAATTCCTTTTATTTGTACTCCTTTGTTAACTGCAAGCCCTTTTCTATCAATAGTAAAAAAGTTTTCATATTTAAAAGGGAAATTTGCAAATAGTTGGCTCAATAATTTTATAGGTTGTTCCCCTAGACAAAGAATAGCTTTAGGTCGTTGAATATTTATTTGAAAGATCAAAAAATCTAAACAGGAATCTATAAATACTGGATGTTTAAAGGCCGGAGATTGTCCACTATTAGAGGTAGTGTCTTTTCTTACGCCCATAATGCTATTGGTAAAAAAACAGTCCTTTTCAGCTATATTCGCTGAAGTTAGTAATTTCCTAAGATTCTTCCATGTTGGTGAATAACATTCATTTCCCTCAGCTATTGATTTTTTAAAACCCGCTTCGCTATCTTGGTCTTGCCCCAGAATCATGACAGCTCTATCAGAAACCTTCTGTGATTCTCCAATCATTCCAGTTGCCCCAGGAAAAAAACCTACGCCCTCTATTTCTCCATTTATTTTTAACATAGTTGGAGGATAGTGAAGCTGAGTTACCTTGTTTTTCAATTGTTCTAATTCGGTCATATCTTCTTCGTTAAATATTCTCAATAATCCATCCTTTTCCAAATTTATTAATATGCGCTATAAAGTGCTCTATATTTCCAACACCCCATTGATTACAAGTTGCTATTGCTATATCCGAAAGTTGAATTACTTCTTCTGGTTTTAGATAATGTCTTTTATAAGTTGTTTTATTATATATTTCTTGCGCTTGTTCTACTGTCTTAAAAACCCCCATCGTACCTTGTAAATGTTGAGGTATTTTCTTTTCTAATTTAGCGTAACTCAATCCCTGATTCTCTGCAACAAAAGCTTTAATTACGGCATTTACTAATCTTGATTTATTATATAGTACGCCCTTAAATCTGAATTTGGAATAATCTTTATTAGAATAATTATACTTGAAGAAGGTATCTGTAATAATAAATATCTCATTATTAGTATTTCTAAATCGTCTAATCACCATTCCTGCAATAGGAATACCATTAATAGTATGTCCATTTTGTAACAATGCCTGTAATTCAGGGTCAATAGAACTACCAACCATTATGCCCACCCATTTCGGTTGCACTTTTTTATTTTCCCAAAACGTTGGATGCTTTTTAATAATTTGCTCTTTTTGAGCTAAATAATCTTCTAGTTGTATAAGCGTTTCCTTTTTTATTTCATCCTTTTTTATTTCAATTAGCCCTAAATAATCTGCTCCATATTGTGCTAATATATCTATTCTTCCATTTTTACTTTGGGATTTTCTTCCTGCTTTCAAAGCAATTTCTGCATCAAGTATAGTCACCTCTTCAAAATCATTTGTATCAAGGGACAGCACTTCTTCATTTTCTAAAAGATATGCTTCCATAGCAATTTCTCTGAAAAATGGATATGCTGTTAACTGGATATTGTTAGCGGTAATTTGTCTAAAAATTTTCATTTAGTTAAATGTTGATTGATCTGATTAGTAATTATTTTAATCAACAAATTAATCTAATTAAATCAATAAATACCCGAAAATTAGTAACTGGTAAGAAAAGTAAAAGTAGTAGTAGCAAAAAAATAGTATTAGGCTCTTAACAGAGTTTTGAAACCAATTCCGATACAAATCGGAATCGATATTTTGAAATGTCGATATTTTTCAAATTTCAACCTCAACCTCAATCTCAACTTCAATTCCCGCCGAAGGTGGTTTAAAATTGAAAATTTGAAATTGAAAATTAAATTTTTCTTAGGTTTCTTAGGATAGTAAACACATTATAATTAGACGATTAAGATTCCCCATTCAAGACCCCGCAA
>CAYMSC010000602.1:0-3568 GCA_964392805.1 uncultured Saprospiraceae bacterium | reverse complement strand
CGCTTGCGGATGGGTTGCCCGTGATTCAGTAAAAAGTGTACGGTAGTGAGAAAAAGATTAACAGGAACTAAAATATTAGGAACGCGATAAAAATAAATTCAGATTCTGTCAAAATAATTAAGATAACTAAACGGTTCATTTTAAGTGACTTATCTTAATTTTTTGACTCAAGAGAATCCGAATTTATTTTTATCTTACTACTTAGGAAATAGATTTACCAATTTATAGTAGGCTATTTTGTGCTTAGTTTTCGTTAAAAAACAGGAGTTATGTTGATATAATGACTGTTTTTTAAATGGAGTATTGGAACAGCTATTTAATAGTAAAAAAATACAAAGGATTAGGTATAGACAACCTAATTCGATAATTCAAAACGTCAACAGTATATTAATACGCTAATGCGCTCCCAGTAGCATAAGGAGGAGAAACCGCCTTCAGCTCTTTGGTAACGGGGTCCTTGTATATACCTATCCACAAACCTTGTGCATATCGCCGTTCGGTTGCAGGAAGCTCCTGTATAGTTAGCCCACTATCTTCCAATACCTTTTTAGGAAATGCTCCATCCATTACCCTTACGGTAAATTTGGGAGACATCGGGTTAGCATAATCAGCCTTTGGTAAAAAAATGGAGGGCGCATTCACCGCAGCTTCAATATCCATATCGAATAGGATAATATTCAGCAGCGATTGAACCGTCTGCTGATGTAATCCAGTGGACATGGATGCAAATGGTAAGATAGGCGTACCTTTCTTAGACAATATGCCTACCTCAATAGGACTAGCTAATCGCTTCCCTGGTTGGATTTGTGCCAATTGCATCTGTTGAAAAGAAGCAGGGTCTCCAATACTCACCCCATCTATAACAATGCCCGTAGAACCCCAAACTACACAATTGATGGAATGGGTAACGGCAGTCATGTTTCCATCCTTATCAATGGCAACAACAGTATCTGAATGTTTGAGGTCACCATTATCTTTTGATGGATTCGCTTTTTTTTGGATGTCTTCCCAGAGTTGCTTTGACGTTTCCATTTTTAATCTAGATTCATGCGTCAAGTCAATTTTAGGATAGAGGAACTTTAAGGTAGATTGGTGAAGATAACTCAAGGAAAAAACATTTGTTGCTTCGAATATTTTTTTCAAAGATGCTCCACTCTCTGACCAGTGACCAGTACCTTTAATATCTGCAACATGTGCTAGGTTTAAGGCCTCAATGAGATTTATAGACCCAAACGCAGGAGGGCCTAAGACCGCTAGTTCATAGTCCCCATAGGTCGTTTTTCTTGGTTCATTCCAGATTACTTCATAGTCGGCTAAATCCTTCATGGTCATTTTACCTCCTTCTGCCTGTACAGCGGCAACTGCTTTTGTTGCCCATTCTCCTTTGTACATATAATCGGCACCTTCTTTGGAAATTTTTTTGAGTGTTTTGGCTAATGCAGGTTGTTTAAATAAATCTCCAGCTCGATACATTTCTCCATTTGGCTTAATTAGAGTAGCCTTAGTTTCTGGTAATCTTCTCAAAATGTCATCTCTTCTTTTAAAGAAATTAGCTGTTTTTTGAGAGAGTTCAATTCCTTCTTCGGCAATATAAATGGCAGGTTGAAATAATTGCTCAAAGGGTAATTTGCCATATCTTTCATGTGCTTCTTCCAATCCTTTCATAAATCCACCTACCAAGGCTGTTCTACCACTTGGCTCTTTCTTATTGAACAAATTATTAGGGTCTACTGTTCCTGGAATAGTCATGGGTGCTGTCTCCTTTTGAATACTATTCCAAGTAGCATCCATACTTACCATTTCACGGGTGGCCGCATCATAATGAACCATATTAATAATACCAAAATAACTGATAACAGAACCCGCATTCATAGCTATTTGAGTGAGTGCCGTGGTCATGGCTGCATCAACCGAACTTCCTCCTTGCTTCAGAGCTTCTAACCCTGCACGGGATGCTGCCGAATGGAAAGTAGTCGTTACGGCGCCTTGTTGCCCAATAGCCGCTGGGTTAGCCGGGAAAGTCCTATCATCCATATTAATATAGGTGTCAAATTCACCATCTCCCCAGTTGTTTGGGGATAAATCAGTGGTACTTGGAATATTCTTTTGTACTAATTGTTGACTCGTATTACACGAAGTAACTACAAGCATTAGGAAGATAGTGAGTAAACGAGTCATATTTTTTATTTTTACTGGTTGGTTACTATTCAAAACAGAAACGACAAGCGGTATGTCTAAGAGCATGTTTAAAAAATACCAGAAAGTAATATACTTACTAACGCTAATGGCAAAACAAATTTTATTATAAATTTCCAATAGTTAGCAATTTTTATATTTCCAGTCCCCATTAAAAGGTGTGATTGGAGTCGTTCATATCCAATAGTATATGTACCAAACAAGGTGATTAATAATCCTCATTATCATTACGTAATATCCCATAATGAGTAAACTAGCTATTACTCCAAGCCATCCTAAGCCATTCCAAATTTTGTTGTTGGCTAACTGCCCAAATCCTATTAGTGGAGTAGTCTGTGCCATTCTCCCCAAACCAATTTCAATTAAAAGAATAGGAATTCCTATTGAAAATACTAAAAGGAGATAGACCAATAAAAATGCCCCTCCTCCACCTTCTCCAGCAATATATGGAAATCGCCAAATATTTCCCAAACCAACCGCAAAGGCGGAAGAAGTGATAATGAATGATAGTCGATTACTCCAATTATTTTTTGACATTTATTAGCAATTTTTTAAGTCCTCATTCCATAGCCGTCAGGCTAACGATTTAAAATATCAGTTTTTGCAAGTAAATTACGTTGAAAACGTAAAAGATATTGATTTGAAGATAAAATCTTCAAATATCGACACCAGTATAAATCGTTGATTATCAGTAACATTTTTCTTAGCCTGACGGCTATGGTCCTCATTCTCTATTAATTTTGGTTCTTTATTAATTTCAGAAGTTCTTTTTATTTTTTTAATATTTTGATTACTCGTAACTACTCAGTTAACAGGCTTTAGATAATCGGCAGAAAAAGGAATAAAACAACTTGGCTAACGTGTCGGACACCTCAAAGGTGTCCGACACTTAGTTATTCCTTTTTTAAGCGATTGTCCATTGATATATATTGTACAGTTGAATCTTCCGAAGCAACTGAATTATGTTCAGATGGTGTCTGTCTAATTCTGCATGGTTCGCTGCCGTTTTCATTTTTCAGCTAATTCTTTTAATTTTTTGTTCATTGCTTCAAATCCGGGTTTAGTTTCGGAATCTAATTTCTTTTTAAAAAGTCCGACTAAAATCCCAGTAAATTTTTCCTCTTGCTTAAAAGTTGAAGTACCATCTCCGTTATCAATTATCACAAAACTATGTTCTCCATCAAAAAGCCCTTAAACTAAAAATTTTCCAATCCAACGTATTTCTTGATTCCGGTTATAGACCAATACTTTAGGTTTAAATTTCATTCCTCCTGCGTTAATTTTTACTTTATTGCCCACTTTAAAATCACCTTCTACAGACTTTAAAAAAGGGTTCCAGTTTTCATATTCTGAAAAATTGGTTAGAACGTTC
>CAYMSC010000601.1:0-3597 GCA_964392805.1 uncultured Saprospiraceae bacterium | reverse complement strand
CAAAACTTTATCGAACCGTTCGATGGGGTAGAGCAAGAAGGGTATCAAACCCAAGTAGCTTTACAGTATGATAGTGGAAATTATGGACCAGTATTGAAGAGAGGTTTGGAAATGGTTGGCTATGAGCAATTTAGAGCAGACCAAAAAGCAGCGGAAGGTTCTGGTAAATTATTAGGAATTGGATTTTCTACTTATATCGAGGCTTGTGGTATTGCCCCATCGGCAGTAGTAGGTGCTTTAGGTGCAAGAGCAGGTTTATTTGAATCCGCACAAGTACAAGTACACCCAACTGGAAAAGTAAGTGTATACTCTGGTTCGCATTCACATGGACAAGGGCACGAAACCTCTTTTGCTCAAGTGGTCGCAGATAAGATGGGCATTCCGATGGAAGATGTAGAAATCATTCATGGTGATTCCGACGCCGTTGCTTTTGGTATGGGAACTTATGGTTCTCGTAGTTTAGCAGTTGGTGGAAGTGCAATTGTAAAGAGTATTGAAAAAGTATTAGAAAAAGGCGCAAAAATAGCGGCTCATTTATTAGAAGCATCGGTCGATGATTTGGACTATGAAGGAGGTAAATGGACGGTAAGAGGAACGGATAAATCGGTTGCTTTTGGTGATGTATCGCTGACAGCTTATGTACCACATAATTATCCAGAAGGATTAGAACCAGGTTTAGATTTCTCTAGTTTCTATGACCCTGCAAATTTCACTTACCCATTTGGTTGCCATATTGCCATAGTAGAAATTGACAAAGAAACAGGCGTAGTCAAAATAAAACGATTTATAGCAGTAGATGATGTAGGAAATGTGATTAACCCAATGATTGTAGATGGACAAATTCATGGTGGATTGGCTCAAGGAATTGGTCAAGCTTTCTGTGAAGGGGCCCTTTATGATGAATCGGGACAATTAATGAACGGTACGTACATGGATTATGTAATGCCAAGAGCAGATGATTTACCATCTTTTGAAGTCGATAGAACCGTTACGCCTTGTCCGCATAACCCACTAGGTGTGAAAGGTGCAGGTGAAGCTGGATGTATTGGTTCAACCCCTGCGGTAGTTAATGCAGTAATGGATGCCTTAAAAGGATATGGTATTCATGATGTGGAGATGCCGGTTACTTCGCAAAAGGTGTGGAATATAATTAATGGTTAGTCTGTAGCGCCAAGCTCTGCTTGGTGAAAACAAACTACTATTTTTCATTAAAAACAAACGCCAAGCAGAGCTTGGCGCTACAAAAATAAACAACATGGTTCCAAGTAAATTTGCATACCATAAACCAACGACTATCAAAGATGCGATTGCACTGCTTACAGCACATGGCGACGATTCGAAGATATTGTCGGGTGGTCATAGTTTAGTCCCTGTTTTAAAATTGCGACTAAACGACCCTGAACACTTAATAGATGTATCAGGTATTGAATCAATGGGCGGAATTAGAGATAATGAAAAGTCCATTACGATTGGCGCAAATTGCACGCATGCAGAAATTGCGAGTAATGCGGCCTTAAAAGAACATGCCCCAATGATTGCCCATGCGGCGAGTATGATTGGGGATATACAGGTTCGAAATTTTGGTACAATTGGCGGGAGTATTGCTCATGCAGACCCAGCGGCAGATTGGCCTGCAGTCTTATTAGCGGCAGATGCCAATGTAATCATCACTAGCGTTGATGGGAATCGTACAGTGGATGTAGACCAATTCTTTAAAGGTTTGTTTATGACAGCGGTTGAAGAAGAGGAAATTATCACTGCTATCAGCATTCCTAAAACAGCCTTTAATAAAAATTCTACTTACGTTAAATTTCCGCAACCTGCCTCTAGATTTGCTTTAGTTGGATGTGCTGCGGCTGTAGCTAATTCCGACGGGTATGTTACCGAAGCAAGAGTTGCTTTTAGCGGAGTGAGTGCGACGCCTTTTAGAGATGGTAATGTAGAAAAGGCTTTGAAGGGAAATGTGTTGAATGATGGTTCTATTGCAACGGCTACGGCAAGTGTAGCAGATGGTGTCTCGATAATGAGCGACCATTTTGCAGCGGAGAAGTATCGAAAGCAAATGGCGAGTGTTTATGCTCGGAAGGCTTTGAGTGCATTGTCTTAAAATTATTACACGGCGGCTGTTTTGATAGTCGTCGTGTTTATAATAAACTAAAAAATCTGCTGACTGTTAGGTTGGTGGATTTTTTTATTTAATTGAAAAAGCAATATAAATGGCTGAAACAACAGGCATTCAACATACCAAACAACTATTAACCAACCAAGGCTATATAGCTGACCCCAATATCACCATGGGCATCTTCTTAGCCCAAAAACTCCAACGCCCCTTATTAGTCGAAGGTCCTCCTGGTGTCGGTAAAACAGAGATTGCCAAAGTCTTAGCAAAAGCCAATAACACGGAACTCATCCGATTACAATGTTATGAAGGCTTAAATGCAGAACAGGCATTGTACGAATGGAATTACCAACGGCAATTATTGGCCTTGAAAATGATGGAGTCAGAGACCTTATCCATTCAACAAAAAGAAGATTTTATTTTCAGCAAAGATTATTTATTAGAACGACCATTATTAAAAGCCATTACCAGAGATAAATCACCTGTTTTACTAATAGACGAAGTGGATAGGGCAGACGAAGAGTTTGAAAGTTTTTTATTAGAAATATTATCCGATTGGCAAATCAGTATTCCTGAATTGGGGGTGGTCAAAGCAACCCATATTCCACAAGTAATTATTACGAGTAATCGAATGCGAGAATTATCGGAAGCTTTGCGTAGACGCTGTTTTTATCTGTGGATTGATTATCCAAGTTTTGAAAAAGAAGTAGAAATTGTCCAAAATAAAGTACCTGAAATTGATGAAAAATTAGGCGAACAAATTTGCCAGTTTATGTTAAATCTCCGTCAGCGAAAATTGGATAAAGTGCCTGGGGTGGCAGAAACATTAGATTGGGCTAGGGCTTTAGCTGCCTTGCATATTGACCATTTAGATAAAAAAATAGTGGAAGATACTTTAGGAATTGTTTTGAAAGATTGGAAGGATATACGAGAAACTTCTTTGTCGCTTTCGGAGTTATTGGAACAGGTCGGGGTGACCTCAAAGCTACATTAACTTGTTTTTTGATATTAAAAGCATTATTTTTATAAAAATGAAAACCAATATTAACAAAAACGATGAATGAGATTGAAATTTTAAGAAGGCGATTAATTTTTCAAAAACAATGATTATGGATGTTAGTAAATCTTTCTGATGAAGAATTACAATTGCCGAGAAATACTTCCAAACAAGATGCACTAAATGAGGCCTTAGATGAAATACGATATATTAGAAAACAAATAAAAAGAATAGATAATGAGTAAAACTAAATCAAAAATTGCTCCTCCTGAATCCTTAAAAAGTTTGGGATCAGATATTATAGAATATGCCAAGACGAAAGGCACTAAAAAAGATATTGAATTTTTTTTAAAAGAATTGGATGAGATGGAAAAAATGGTAAAGGATGGATTGAAAAAACATAAAAATAAATAAGTATAACAGTCAAAGCAAAAACTTAAATAGGGCGAACGAAAAGTCGTTTTTATAATATGTAAACGAC
>CAYMSC010000600.1:0-3608 GCA_964392805.1 uncultured Saprospiraceae bacterium | reverse complement strand
AAAATCCGTGCCAAAAAGTAATTTAAAAATACTGTTTTTTAAAAATAATAATTGAAATAAATTATTAATAATCAGATGTTTATATGTTTTTTTTGAATATAAAAATAATGCAATTTGTTTAACTAAAATAATAATTGTTTTTGAGTTGAGAAAAGCTAAGTTTTACGTTTCATTTTTTTGGTTTAAAATTGAGCAATTGGTTATTAATTTTTTAGGGAAAAAGACCGTTTGTTTTATCAAAAAATTACAAGGCTAAATGCTTGTTTTTTTACCCATATAATTTGGTCGAAAATTTCTCTGTTTTCTACCATCCTCTTAAATAAAATATAAAAACCAACTCATTTTTGATATAAACCGAGAATTCCTGTATTTTGCCCACATCTCCAAAATTAAGCTCTATACTATGCGATTAACAATACTTTCAGCCATCCTACTTTTGACCGTAGGTTTTGCGATTAATACAAGAAAACCAACCAAAGCTTATCCACAAGATTACTTCCGCTCACCTATTGACCAACCCATCCGTTTATCTGGTACTTTTGGGGAATTACGTCCCAATCATTTACATGCTGGAATTGATATAAAGGCAAAAGATGGCAAGAATGGACAGCCTATTTATGCCATTGCCGACGGGTATATCGCAAGGATAAAAGTGCAATCAGGTGGCTATGGAAATGCCTTATATTTGGTTCATCCTAATGGATATATGTCTGTTTATGCCCATCTTCAAAAATTTGAAAAAGACGTAGCGGCATATGTTAAAAAAACACAATATGAAAAGGAAAGTTTTAATGTGGATTTGTACTTAAATGGAGAAACGTTTAGGGTTAGAAAAGGAGAAAAAATAGGTAATTTGGGAACTTCGGGTCGGTCCTTTGGGCCTCACTTACACTTTGAGATTAGAGATAATAAGACACAAAAACCGATTAATCCGTTGTTGTTCGGCTTAAAAATGGTCGATGATATTCGCCCCAAATTGCATAATGTGAAAATCTATCACCTCAATGATAAATTGGAAACCATTGATACCAAAATTCATTCTTTGGTGAAAAAAGGAGGAGGGAAATATGGTATCAAAGGAGATACCTTAGCCATTGGTGCATGGCGTGCAGGTTTTGGTATAAAAGTCTATGACCACCATAATGGAGTGTCTAATTGGAATGGTATTTATGCTTTAGAAATCTACCAAGATGATAACTTAATTCATGCCTTTAACATGGAAACTTTTGCTTTTGGCGAAAGCCGCTATATCAATGCCCACATTGATTATGCAGAACAAAAATTAAATAAAGCCTACTACAATCGGAGTTTTAAATTACCTGGTAATAAGCTTTCTATTTATGATAAAAATGAAGGGGTGGTCACTTTGCATAAGCAGGTGACCTCTAAGATAAAAGTAGTTGCATTAGATGTAGATGGGAATAAGTCAACATTAGATTTTTGGGTTAAACGAGCGGAGGTAACCCCTTCTAATTCAAAAGCTTATAATTATTCTATGAAATATGCACAAAGTAATACGATTGATAATGGTGCGATGAAAGCCGTTTTTCCAAAAGGGATTTTCTATGAAAATGCTTACTTAAATTATGAAAGATCTACGGATAATTCAGCCGATATTTATTCCGATATGCACCATCTACATGATGTAAGTATTCCCGTCCACAAGTATTATGATTTGAGTATCAAAGTAGAAAATTTACCTGAAAATTTACGTAAAAAAGCATTCGTTGCCTTTTGTGATGAAAAAAATAAAGTAGCCAATTGTGGCGGAACTTATAAGAATGGATATATCTCCACCAAAGTCCGTTCTTTAGGTGATTATTGTATTATGGTAGATGATACACCACCAACTATTACGCCTATTTCTTTTCGAAAAGATATGCGAGGTAACTCAAAAATGACCTTTAAAATAAAAGATGAAATGCCCACATCTGGCAAGGCAAAAGGTTTATCTTTTACTGCTACCGTAGATGGAAAATGGATATTGATACAATACGATGAAAAGAATGATTTATTGATTCATCGGTTTGATAATCGAATTTCCAAAGGCGAACACAACTTGAAAATAACAGTCAAAGATGATAGAGGAAATCGAGCGGTGCTTGACCGTAATTTTATAAGATAAAAAACAAGATGAATTTTGATTTAGACTCAAAAGAAAGAAGGAATATCTTTAATTCGGTTTTTGAAAAAATTGAACGCTTTTATAGTCAAACTAAAGACTTAAAAATTACCCCTAATTTAGAAATTACTCAAATTAGAAAATTTATCAATGAAACTAATTTGACCACGGGGGTAGATAAAGATAAAGCTATTGAATTGATAATAAAGGGACTGGAATCCTATTCTGTCCATACACCTCATCCTAACTACTTTGGCTTATTTAATCCTCGTTCAAACTTTGCGGGTATTATTGCAGATATTATCACCGCCACCTATAATCCACAACTAGCAGCATGGAGTCATGCCCCTTATGCCGTAGAAATCGAAGCAAAAATGATTCAGGATTTTTGTAAAAAATTTGGCTATGAAGCATCGACTTCAGACGGGGTGTTCACGGCAGGCGGTGCGGAGGCGAATTTAACCGCAGTCCTTGCAGCTTTGAATCATAAATATCCTTCCTTTGCCAGAGATGGTATTTTTGGGATGAGTAAAAAGCCTATTATTTTTTGTTCAGAAGAAGCACATCATTCTGTTCAGAAATCAGCCAAGATAGTCGGACTTGGGTACAATGCAGTAAAAACGATTAAGGCGCATTCCAATCTAAAAATGAATATTGAAATTTTAGAAGAAAGCATTAAAGAAAGCTTGGCGAATAAGGAGTCGCCGCTTATGGTCATCGGAACAGCAGGAACTACGGGAACAGGAACAATAGATGACTTAGTATCCATAAATAAAATCTGTAAGAAGTACCATCTTTGGTTTCATGTAGACGCAGCTTGGGGAGGTGGTGCTATTCTAAGCAATAATTTGAAAAAGCATCTAAATGGCACTCAGTATTCCAATTCGATTACCTTTGATGCGCATAAATGGATGTCTGTTCCAATGGGAACGAGTATGTTTTTAACCAATAACAAAGAAATATTAAGTAAAACATTTAGTATTACCACAGACTATATGCCTAAGGAGGCCAACGAATTAAATATTATTGACCCCTTCACGCATTCCATTCAATGGTCCAGGCGTTTTATAGGCCTAAAAGTCTATTTGTCTCTTTTATTCTATGGTTGGGAAGGTTATCAAAACGTCATCGAGCATCAAACTAATATGGGTGTTCTATTACGGAAGAAGTTAAGGGGAAATCATTGGACAATCAAAAACAACACGCCGTTTCCTGTTATCTGTTTTACAGATAAAAAATTTGAAAAGGATGCCCAATTTACTAAGCATATTTTGAATATTATTTTAGAAAGGGGAAAATCATGGTTGTCTCTTTATCCCATTAATGGTATTTCAACGCTTAGAGTATGCATCACCAATTACAATACAACAAGATTGGAATTGAATGAATTAATAAGTGAATTAAATGAAGCACGAAAAGACTATTTAAATTAATGAAAAACCTCAATCTTTTTAAATGCTTTTTTTATCTACATTATCATTCTTAG
>CAYMSC010000599.1:0-3614 GCA_964392805.1 uncultured Saprospiraceae bacterium | reverse complement strand
GACTTCTGACTTCTAAATTAATTTTCACAAATTTATCCCGTTTCTAGTATAATATAAAAAATGATGCTTAAGACTGTCCCGAAAAAATCGGATTAGCGTCAAGCAAATTTATAATAATATTTATTTGATTATCAATGGTTTGTAATCTAATTTTCGCATCAAGTGAAAAAATGATAAGTATCTGTAAACCTGACATCCGTGGTTAAATCAAATCTGTGGTTAGAAAATTATTAACCACAGATTAAATTTAACCACGGATATTAAAATTGAAAAATATTAAGCAAAAGTTACATATGGGTGTTATGGGACTTTGACAGATTAGGCGTTTCATCAAAAATAACCACAGGACTAAATCCATAGCCTTCCTTGTTATTGTCCCCAAAATGAATTTTAAAATGTTGTTCACCATTTAGTGTTTCGGTAATATGCCCTATTCTTGCCATTGGGATAATCATCATTTTCTGGTTTTGTATGGCAGTCATAAATCGCAATTCTACTATTTTTTCTTGCCCGTCATCTGTTTTAAAAATTTTAAAATTGACCTTCTTCTGAGCGATATAGTCTTCCAATTCGCCAGCTAAATCAGCTAAAATAGTTGAATTGGGCATAAGAATAAGTCGATGTCCAGCCGCCCCCCATTTATGTTTCCAAACATAATCTTCATATTTCAAAGTCCCAGCTCTAAAAAGAGGCGCTGCTGTTGATAACTCAAAGCATTCAGGATTAAACAGATGATTAATATAAGGAGAAAGTCGTTTAGAAACCTCGTATTGTTTGATTGGATGATTTATAAATTTCAAAGAATTGTAGGTTTTATCAAATCGAAATTTCCACATTTCTGCATCTTCGGGATAATTATCTTCAAAAAGTGCTTCTGCTAATAAGATTCGATTGTAAAGCCGAGTGACTTTTATGGGGGTTTTATCTAAAGGATTTAAATAAAACAAAGCTCCATCTTTTTCAAACAACTGTTCCATGTCCACTATTTCTACAGAAATATTGAGTTCTTTTTGGGTCGCATAAAACTCAAAATTAGTTTTTTGCTGCGCTATCTTTCTATCTGTTAATACAATTCCAGTAGTTTCATCGCCTGCGATTATTGTTTCATAAAAATTGATAAAATCATTCCAACTCGTTTTGGCATTGCCTGCAAAAATAGTGGCGTGCTTAAATGCCATATTATCCAATAAACATTTATTGAGTTTTGCGGCACTAATTGGATAAGTTGCGACCGATTGAAACTCAATGTTTCGCAGTCCATTTTCTGTTACTGCCATATCAAAACTCCCAAAAGAATATCCGTCTTTTTGTTCTGTAGGTAGTAAATTTTCTAGTGGAGGTTTAAAACCATTGGGTGTAGGTAAAACAGGAAATTGATTATTCGTTAACCCATCTGTCATTTTTTTAATAAATTGAACAAAATCTGCCGATAAAGCACTGCTAATACCTACAAAATAATTGGCTATCCTCATCCTTTCACCATTCTTAAAATGGTATTGGTTCGCAAACATATTAACCATTTGTTGATAAACAGCCTCAGGTATACGTTTCAAAAAGACGTCTTCTGCTCGAAGTACTGGCTCTTTTTTTTCTAAAATATTCGGCATTGTATTAAGCATGAGTAGTGGTTGTTGAGGTAGGTGATAATAAAGTATTTTCTTCTAATGATTCTTCAAAAACTGTCGGGTAGTCTTCTAGGTTAAAAGCTACATGGTTTAAAAAAGCATCCATTCCTTCTTGCTCAAATATAGCAATAGCGACATCGGCAGGTGCTTTTCGTTCTGTCAAGCGGGTATATAAAGGGGCTAAGAAAATTTCTTCTCCTAGACCTCTACTTATCAATCCTTCTTTTGCAATATCAAGTAACCTTGAAATGAGCGGAATAATACTTTTTCCATCAATAGATGCCTCAAAAGTAGCTCGACTAGCTGCTAATCTTATTTTTCGCCAAGTGTCTAATGAAAAGGTAGCGGCTAATACTTGTGCTGCTTCTAGGTTTTCAAGTAATCCTAAGGTTAATGCAGTTGAAGTCAAAGTTTCTTTCGGTGGTTGTTGGCAACACATTCGATTTTCCAATGTCCCATATTTAGGAACTAGCCGAGCATTATACCAACTAAAAGGAATCAATTCGTCCATATCACTAGCTCGGGGTATAATTTTCCTTTTTTTACCATTTAAAGTTTCCCCAATAGCCGCAACTTTTTTATTCAATAAAAAGTCTTTGACCGTTTCTTTATTAATTATTTGTAGGTATTTCTCCCCTCTTTTAACTAATAAAGGTTTGAAATTTAATAAATAGGCTACATACTCGTCCAAGGATTCAAACTTTGGCGGTACGCCAACTTGATTAAGCCTATCAGGAAAACAGGAATCCCAGAGTAATTCCCGATTAGCTTTGCCCTCAGCATCCACCCTACCCTGCCAAATCGGAGAATTGGCATGTAGTGCAATTTGTAATCCAGACAATGCGTTTAAGACATTCGTCCCTATAATCGCCTCCTTTGAATCCACCTGAATATGGCATTGATTAGAAGCAGTAACATTAAGTAAATCTGAATCTGCTCCTTCCGATTTTGGAAGGATGTAATTTGTAGAAAACTTCTTAAAAAAGGAATAGCGTTCCTTTGGCATCAATAATTTAGCAGAAGGTGGGGTAACAGGTTGAATACCATAGCCTAACATTAAACAGTTTCGGCTATCAAAAAAGGTAATTAGCAAAGCTAATAATTTAGAAAGTTCAACTTGAATATCATGAAGGTTATTATGAGGGGCTAATACAACTTCAACCGTACTAAAACCAGTATCCGTTGTAATCGTATCCTTACAATAGGCAAATCCTGATTTTTTTTGACTACTTCTAACAGCCGCAGTAATGAGGCCAGAAAAATCATCTCGTTCCAGTTCAAAACCTTCTTTGCCTAGATAGCTAAACATTTCTTGGATAATAACTAATTCAACTGCATTTCCTTCATGAGTGGTAATGGGTATTTCACATTCTATCCCAATACCTCTTGAATGTAGGGTAGGCTTAAAATTAAAGGCGTTCTTAAATTTTTCAACAATTTGCTTGTCCATTATTTTTATTTAGGGGTTAAGAAAGTGAACTACACAAACGTCTATTCAAAATGTAGAGAGCGTAGTCGTAAAGAATAGTTCGAAAAATTAGTGTATTAGCAGCGTCAAAAAATACAACATTCAATGGTCAGGCCTAAGCAGCATAAAAGCATATATTGATTAGTTTTTTTATTTAGTAACAATATTGTTATTTAAACTTATGCGATAATTGAGATAAAAGTGACTTTAAAAAGCGGTCAGTAATCAGGCTGAAAACCAGAATTAGACTACCACAGACGAGTAAATGCTTCTGTCATAAATCAGATTCAACTATTGTAAGCGTATCTGATTTCAGCCTGTCTATTTTATAGACAGATTAAATTAAGTCTTCTAATTTTTTTCATAGACTCACCCAATTAACAATATGTTTTCATATTCATCTAATTTTAGATGCCATTAAAATAAATTGACTAATGTTTGCAGTTCATTATAGGTGCAGGTATAGAAAAGTAATTTTCCAGTAAATGCAAAACAGGATTAATAACTCCGTTACTTCTTAG
>CAYMSC010000598.1:0-3634 GCA_964392805.1 uncultured Saprospiraceae bacterium | reverse complement strand
TTTATTTTGGTAATAATATCTTTCTTTTCTGCAAAGAAATCTAAGGCTTCTTCGATACTTAAATCGAGTATGTCAAAAATATTTTTGCCTTTATAATTGACCTCTAAAACTTCAGCTCGGAATTTTTTACCTCGACATTCTTCACATTCCAAACGCACATCTGCTAAGAACTGCATTTCTACTACTTGTTCGCCTTCGCCTTTGCAGGTTTCACAACGACCGCCTTCCACATTAAAAGAAAAATGACCGGGCTTATAGCCTCTAATTAAAGATAATTGTTGACTAGACATTAGCTTCCGAATCGCATCGTATGCTTTTACATAAGTGATAGGATTCGAGCGAGAAGAACGACCGATTGGACTTTGGCTAATCATTTCAATTTGGGTAACTACGCCCAAATCTCCTTCCAAACTTTTATGCAGTCCTGGTGCAGTTGGATGTGGTAAGTCTAAATGCTTTTTTAAGGCAGGATATAAAATTTGTTTGACTAAAGTGGTTTTTCCAGAACCAGATACGCCCGTCACGACGGTTAAAGTATTCAATGGAAAATCAACTGTTACATCTTTTAAATTATGTTGTTTCGCCCCTTTTAAAACGAGTTTATTATAAATCTTTCGACGACTCGCAGGCGTAGGAATTTGCATCCGATTACTCATGTATTTTGCCGTCAAACTATCTGCTGCCTCTTCATAAATATCGGCGTAAGGCCCTGCAAAAACGACATGCCCGCCATGAATACCTGCTTCTGGTCCCATATCCACTAAATAATCGGCATTTTTTATGACATCTTCTTCATGTTCGACGACCACTACGGTATTTCCTAAATCTCGTAAATCTTTTAGTACTTCTACTAGTCGATTGGTATCTCTTGGATGTAAACCAACACTAGGTTCATCCAAAATATACATGGAGCTAGTTAAATTACTACCAAGGGTTCTTGTCAGATTAATTCGTTGGGTCTCGCCGCCACTTAAAGTAGAAGAAATACGGTCTAAACTCAAATAGTTCAGCCCAACATTCATCATGAAATTAAGTCGATTAGTAACCTCTAAAATCAATCTCTTGGCGATGGTTTCATCGTATTCATTCAGCTCTAATTGATTATAGAAATCTAATAAATCACTGATGGGAATATTAGTTAATTCGGTGATGTCCTTTCCGCCTATTTTTACATAAGTT
Organism: uncultured Saprospiraceae bacterium; assembly: GCA_964392805.1. GTDB lineage: Bacteria > Bacteroidota > Bacteroidia > Chitinophagales > Saprospiraceae > JAFMDF01. Next base: position 2,455 of record CAYMSC010000598.1, on the reverse strand, counting down.
GCCTCTTTTCTCAATCGACCACCATCACAGGTTCTACAAGTGGTTTTTCCGCGATAGCGAGCCAGCATGACTCTATTTTGAATTTTATAAGTCTTTTCTTCTAGTTCTTCAAAGTAGGCATTAATACCATTGAAATATTTATTTCCTGCCCAAAGTAGTTTCTTTTCCTTTTTGGTTAAATCTTGATAAGGCGTATGAACAGGGAAATCAAAATGGTGGGCATTATCTAAAAACTTGTCTAACCACAATTTACTTTTCTCCCCTTTCCAACAAGCTATCGCTTCTTCATAAACGGACTTTGAGGGTATCGGCACAACTTTAAGTTCATCAATCCCCATCGTCTTGCCATACCCTTCACAACTTGGACAAGCCCCAAAAGGATTATTATAATTAAATAAATGTGGGGTAGGGTCGAGGAATAGAATACCATCTAATTCAAAGCGATTATTAAAGGCGAGTTCCTCTTTGCCCATGATATCGACTATTGCTTCTCCTTCGCTTTCGTAAAAAGCCCCTTGCACAGAATCGCCAATTCTTTTGATATTTTCTTCATCATCTTTTTTAACGACAAAGCGGTCAATCAAAATTCGAATGTCTGCATCAACATATGCTCCAACAGTCTTTTTAATATCAATAATACCTTCTTCCAAAACATCCTCAATTCGAGTTAATTTTTTATCAATATAAACTCTCGTATATCCTTTTTGTAATAAGAGGTTAAATTCTTGTTCTAGCAGTCGGTCATCGTATTTTTGTTGTAAAGGAATAAATAATTGCACTTTATCCCCTTCTTCAAAAGACTGAATAAAATCGGTCACATCCGACACTTGATGGCGGCGCACCAATTCTCCCGAAACAGGGGAATATGTCCGACCAACTCTAGCATATAATAAACGGAGATAATCATAAATTTCGGTCAAGGACCCAACCGTAGAACGAGCGTTCCGAGTCGTCGTTTTTTGCTCAATAGCAATGGCAGGACACACGCCTTTGATATAATCAACATCGGGCTTTTTCATTCGCATCAAAAACTGCCGAGCATAAGAAGATAAACTTTCGACATATCGTCTTTGCCCTTCTGCGAACAAGGTATCCATCGTAATGGACGATTTGCCAGAACCAGAAACCCCAGTCACTACAACCAACTGATTTTTCGGAATTGCTAAATCGACATTTTTTAAATTATTACCATTTGCCCCTTTGATAAATATCTCTGTGTGTTGCAATTTTCTCTTGTTTTTTTATCACATAGTCACCTAGTTAAAACACATAGTTATTTAGAAGACTATGTGAACTATGTGCGTCTTTACTATGTGACTATGTGGTAAATCTTAAATATCAAAATTAATTTCTACTTCAGCTGTTGTTGGATGTGATTGACAAGTTAAAATATACCCATCTGCCACTTCCTCGTCATCTAAGGCAAAACAAGCATCCATTTCCACTTTTCCTTTTACTACTTTAGCCATACAGGTTGAGCAAGCACCAGAAGTACAAGAGTAAGGTGGGTCAAAATCATTATCCAATAAAGTGTCAAGAATATTCTTACTGCCATCCATCACTAACTCAATTCGCTTTCCTTCTAAGGTAGCCACTAGTTTTGCACCGGAAGTTGCGCCAGCAGCACTCGCTGCTTTTTCTTCTTCCGATTTTGGCGAAGCAAAATGTTCTCTATGAATTTTTTTAGGATCTATACCCTTATCGTTCAATGCTTTTTCTACAATATCCATCATCGGCGCAGGCCCACATAAAAAATATTCAGATTCTTTTGCCGTTGTTTGGTTTTGGTCAATAAAATCATTGATGATTTTAGCATTGACAAAACCTGTTTTACCCGTCCATTTTGGCTTAGCTTTTTTAAAGACACTACCAAACCCACTTGGTTTGTATAATTTGGGTTCTGCTAAAATATGCTCCATTTTAAACTGTCCTGCATATCTTTTTTCCATACTTTCCAATTGGTCTTGGAACATAATGGTATCTTCATTTTGATTTCCGTACAACAAAAAAGTCGAACTTTTAGGTTCTTTTTCTACGACTGTTTTAGCAATAGAAAATAAAGGGGTGACGCCACTACCACCACCAAAGAGGTAATAGTTTTTTTGATTTTCTACGGCTAATTTAGTATGGAAATTTCCTTGTGGAGGCATGACTTCAACTTCTGTTCCTACCTTCACGTTATCGTTGATATGATTAGAAACTAATCCTTTTGTTACTCGCTTGACGCCAATAGTCATGTTATTCTCTAAAGGGCTGCTACACATCGAGTAGGCACGTCTAACTTCTTTTCCACCGATATTAAACTTGACCGTTAAATATTGGCCTGCAATAAAATTAAAAGTGGATGCTTCTGCTTCTGGAATGGCTAGAGTGACGGCTACTGCTTGGTCCGTTTCTGCTTTAACGTTAACTACTTTTAGTTTATGGAATGTGGTACTCATTTATTTTATTTCTA
>CAYMSC010000597.1:0-3635 GCA_964392805.1 uncultured Saprospiraceae bacterium | reverse complement strand
TTACCTGTTTAAACTCAAGCGGTAAGTGGCTAACCCAAAATAGTTAAGATTTATTTTTTTAGTTTGAACTTTACTTCACAACATACTTAATGTAATGATAGGGCCTTTTATCATCATTAAGGGAGTTTTTTTCTTATGAAGAGAAAAAATAATATAATATTTAACAAATATTTTAAAAGAAATAAAATGAGTTACGTGACAAGGTAAACAGTAGTTTAAATTTTGTCTATATTAATGTTAACTGCAATTATTATTTTTCAGACCTTCCTATCATAATTATTATTAGTTATTTAAATATTTATAAAACACTAATAGGTTAGCTCCGTAAGAAGATGGCGACCATTTTTTTAAAGTATATTGACATTAAAAAAATGCTTACTAAATTTTTTTTTTTAGAACAAAAGCTTGATTAAGAACGTTTTACAGATTTTTGGCAAGGTTTTTGATAAAAAAATCGCCTAAAAGTTGGATATATTGGTGTAAAAACACTTATATTGCAAGAAGTTAAAAGTGATTAGAAAGAATTTAAATTAAAATATTTATCCACAAATAATCACTAACCTCTACAAATGTAATCTAGTTAGAAATTCTATTTTCCCCCTTTTGAGATAAAGATAAACGGCACAAATAAAAAGATACCGCAACAAACATGGCAAATCCGTTATTAAAGCAAAGTTTAAGTCAAAAGCTACTTCAGAAGTTATCACCACAGCAAATTCAGTTGATGAAATTGCTACAGATTCCTACTGCAACTTTGGACCAAAGAATAAAAGAGGAGTTGGAAGCAAATCCAGCATTGGAGGAATCCGAAGACCAAGAAGAAGTTATTGATGTAGGAGAACAAGTAGAAGACAATTATGGAAGTACGGAAACGAAAGAAGGAGAACCTGAACCCGAACCCGAAATAACTAGGGATGAGGAATTTGAATTAGATGATTATCTGACAGAATACATAGAAGATGACCCATCTTCTTATAAATTAAGAAGTGATAATTATAATATCGAAGAAGAGGATAAATCCATTCCAATAGCCGTAGAAAATTCTTTTCATGAATACCTAGAAATGCAATTAGGTTTGTTGGAATTAAAAGATGAACGAGAATATACTATTGCAGGACAAATCATAGGTAGTATTGATGATGACGGTTATTTGAGAAGAGAACCAATTGCTATTATTGATGATTTGATGTTCTCACAAAATATAACGACAACAGAAGAAGAAATAAATTTCTTGTTAAGCAAAATCCAGAAATTTGACCCAGCTGGAACAGGGGCAAGAGATTTGCAAGAATGTCTGAAAATTCAGTTAGAAAGCAAGTTAGAAAAAGAAGGGCTCGAAGGTTTAGAAAAAAAATCTATATCGAATGGCTTAAAAATCATTAGCGTCTACTTTGACCAATTTTCTAAGAAACATTATATCAAATTAAAACGACAGTTAGGAGTCAATGATGAGGATTTGAAGTATGCGATTGACGAAATTCTAAAGCTTAATCCAAAGCCGGCAAGTGGTCATGACGGAGGAGGCAATAGAAAAAATCAGCATTACATTGTTCCTGATTTTATCATTGTCAATCGAGACGGAGAATTGGATTTAACACTTAATTCTAGGAATGCCCCCGATTTGAGAATCAATGACCAGTATAAGGACATGTTAAAGTCTTATAAAGTCAATCAAAAAGGGAAAAGAGCTAATCGTCAGGAAAAAGAGGCAGTGATGTTCATTAAGCAGAAAATTGATTCGGCAAAGTGGTTCATTGATGCTATTCGTCAAAGACAGCAAACGATGTATCGTACGATGTATGCGATATTACAATACCAATACGATTTCTTTTTATCGGGTGACCAGAAAACTTTGCGTCCAATGATTTTAAAAGATATTGCCGAGATTACAGGTTTAGATATTTCTACGGTTTCAAGAGTTGCCAATAGTAAATTTGTCCAAACAGAGTTTGGGACCAAGCGATTAAAAGATTTCTTTTCAGAGTCTTTAATGACTAAAAATGGGGAAGAAGTCTCCACCTTAGAAGTAAAGAAAATCTTGACGGATATTATTAGTAATGAAAATAAGCGAAAGCCACTATCGGATGAGAAGTTGAAAAATATGCTCCGAGAAAAAGGCTATAATATAGCAAGAAGAACAGTCGCTAAATATAGGGAACAATTAAATATTCCCGTTGCTAGATTAAGAAAGGAATTATAAAAATCTCACGAAATAATGAAAAAAGGTGATGCGCAGTTGCGTATCACCTTTTTTCGTTTAGCGCAGTTGTCTGCTTACTAAGCCGAGAACTGACAACCAATAGACTCTTACGTAAATTTTAAAACCAATTCTGATAGAAATCAGAATCGATAATTTGAAATGTCGATATATTTTTAAATCTCAACCTCAAATTTAGCCTCAATTGCCGCCGAAGGTGGTTTAAAATTTAATTTTAAATTTTACTTAGTCCTTTAATCCTGCATTTTCAACATCAATACAAACCCGCCAATTAACAAACCCGCAATAATTGCATATAACCACCAACTACTCCTCTCTTCCTCTTCGGGCATATTCTCTTGTGTTGATTTTTGAGTTCTAGTTAAAGCAGTTACAATAGTATTAGTGTTATGTTTTAACATGTCAATATAACTAGACGCAGGACTTTTTTTATCACCGATAGAATCTGCATATAACTGCCCCCCAATTCGAATATCATTATCCGTTGCTAACTGTTTTAATAATTTTGGATTAACCGTACTTTCCACAAAAAGAGCAGGGACTTTACTTTCTCTAATGACTTTATTCAAGCGAACAATATCAGAAGTTTGTGCTTCGGCTTCTGTAGATGTACCTAAGATAGCTTCTAAGCGAATACCGTAAGCACGCCCATAATACTGGAAAGCATCGTGAGAAGTAATTAAAACACGCTTTTCAGCAGGAATCTTTTGAATTGCTGTTTTAATATATTGGTCTAAGTCTTCTAATTGCTTTTTATAAACCCCATAATTAAATTCAAAAATATCAGCATTGTCAGGATCTAAAGAAATAAGTGCATTCTTGATATTTTTAATATAGGTCAAGCCTAAACTTGCATCCATCCAAGCATGAGGGTCGGAAGACCCTTTGTATTCGGCGCTTTCAATTGGTTGAATACCTTCCGTTACTCTGACCGTTTGAGCTTTAGTACCAGAGTTTTCAATCAATTCCGTTAGCCAGCCTTCAAAAGTGAGTCCATTCATAATAATCAAATCGGCTTTATTAACCAATTGAGCATCTTTAGGAGTGGGTTCGTGCAAATGTGGGTCTCCACCAATAGGAACGATACATTCCACATGGACCATACCACCAGCAATATTTGTTGCCATATCAGCCATCATGGAAGCAGTAGCAACAAGGGTCTTTTTTTCTTGAGCAAAAGCGACAATAGCAAATAAACTAAGGATTAAAAAGAGTCCTATTTTTTTCATAAATAAAGTTTGAATGATGAATGATGAATTCGTTGTTGTAAATATTTCCAGTATTGATGAATTCATCGTTTATCATTGTAGTGGGACAAAAATAACTTTACATTCTTCTTTAGTCGGAATTTTAGAATAAGTCTCTTAGTAACGACGAAATAATAAGTTGGTCATCTGGACGAGCTTATTTTGGTTCT
>CAYMSC010000596.1:0-3663 GCA_964392805.1 uncultured Saprospiraceae bacterium | reverse complement strand
TCTGACTTCTGACCTCTTTTCAAAATCACTCTTTTATCCCGTTTGGAGTATATATCCTGTTAAATCCTATAAAAATCCCGTCATCCTGTGGAAATCTTAAAAGGAGTTGCTAAGACGCTGTTTATCATGTATACTATCCTGTGTTTAGGACTTTATCTTGGGCAAGATAGGCTAATTTTCAACCCACATAAATTGCAAGAAGATTATCATTTTAGTTCTGCCAATGAGGTAGAAATTAAGGTGGAAGCAGATGTGTTTTTAAACGCTTTATGGATGCGGGACGAAAATCCGAAAGGAGCGATTTTATTTTTACATGGCAACAGAGGGTCCAATAGCAGATGTCGACACCAAGCAATGAGTATGGCTAATAATGGCTATGATATTTTGATGGTAGATTATCGAGGATATGGTAAAAGTGATGGAGAGATTTATTCTCAGGCACAATTATATGCGGACGTACAGAAGGTCTATGATTATATGACAGAAAGCTATGCGGAAAATCAAATTATACTAGCAGGCTATTCTTTAGGAAGTGGGATGGCTTCTTATTTGGCAGCCAATAATAATCCCCAACAATTAGTGATGATAGCACCCTACCTAAATTTTTATGAATTGAAAAAGCGGTATGTACCTATTTATATTCCAAATTTTTTGATAAAATATCCTTTGGATAATGCTAAACATTTAGAAACGATAAAATGTCCAGTTACTTTATTTCATGGAACGATGGACAGAGTGATTCCTTATGAGCATTCGAAGCAATTAGTAAAAATTAAGCCTGTACAAACCGAGTTGATAACTTTGAATAAAGAGTCGCATCGAGGGGCTATTTTTAATGGTTTGTTTCGGCGGAAGTTTGGGGAGTTGATAAGGTGATTTTCTGTAGCGCCAAGCTCTGCTTGGTGAATGATCATTGTTTTATCGTTATTAAGTGTCCACCTTGTCAATAAAGGTAATCTTGTTATAAATTCTTTTAAGTAAAAAATTAGAAACTACCTATAAATGCAATAAATGATTCTAATAATAGACGACGATAAAGCTGTCAGAATTTCCTTAGCTCTTTTACTAAAACAAGAAGGGTTTACCACAAAAGAGGTAGCAACGCCTGATGCAGCTTTAGCATTTGTTCAAAACAATACCCCTGAATTGATATTAATGGATATGAATTTTTCTATCCAAACATCGGGTGAAGAAGGATTGGTTTTATTGCAAAAAATCGAAGTGATAAATGCGAGTATTCCAGTCATTTTAATTACAGGTTGGGCAACAATTGAATTAGCCGTAGAAGGAATCAAGCTAGGCGCAAAAGATTTTATCGCTAAACCGTGGCGAAACGATAATTTACTACAAGCGATTCAAACAACTTTACAACTCAATCAATTAAAAAAACAATCTTTAACCCGTAAAAAACTTGACCAAAAATATAACTTTGAACAAATCATAGGTGAAGACCCTGCTTTATTAAATATATTGGAAACCATTGGCAGAATAGCTATGACCAATGCAACTGTATTGATTACGGGCGAAAGTGGAACGGGAAAAGAATTAATTGCAGAAGCCGTCCATCAAAATAGTCTCCAAAAGAATCAGCCTTTTGTTAAGGTGAATTTAGGAGGCATTCCATCCACTCTTTTTGAAAGTGAATTATTTGGGCATAAAAGAGGCGCATTTACCGATGCACGATTTGATAGAATGGGTCGATTTGAAATGGCGAACCAAGGCAGTATTTTTTTGGATGAAATAGGGGACATGGAAATGGCGAATCAAGTGAAATTACTGCGAGTATTACAAGATAAAACTTTTGAAATTTTGGGTAGTAGTCGTACCAAAAAAGTCGATGTTCGAGTAGTTTGCGCGACCAATAAAAATTTAGAACAATTAGTCAGCGAAAACAAATTTAGAGAAGACCTTTTTTATCGGATTAATTTGATTACCATTCAGTTGCCAGCATTGAGAGAACGAAAGTCTGATATACCGCTATTGGTTAATTTTTTTGTTAATAATTTGAAAGAATTATATAATCGCCCTAACTTAACGGTGGATAAAGCCGCTTTAAAATGGCTGAAAGAATTGAAATTGCAAGGAAATATTCGACAATTAAAGAACTTAGTGGAGCGAACAGTTTTAGTAACAGCGCACGATACCTTGACCATTGATGATTTTCAGCGACAAGCACAAATCGCTCCAAGAAAAAGTGGTGCTAACAATTTACCAGCAGTTGGTACTATGACCTTAGAAGAGATGGAAGTGACGATGATAAAAAAGGCAATGGGATTTCACAGTGGTAAAATTTCTAAAGTGGCTAAGACTTTGGGGATTACAAGAAGTGCTTTATATCGCAGATTAGAAAAATACGATATTAATTATGATGATTAATTATTAAATGCTATCTAAATCCGTGTCCCTTCACTAATCCGTGGTAAAAATTATTCTACCACGGATTAGTGAAGGGACACGGATTTAGATAGGTCAAAATTATCTCTTCTAAAATCCATTTTTAGTGAAAATCCGCACTCAATATATTCTCTTTGTCGTCATCATCCATGTAACCCTACTCCTCCTATCCTTCCAAATATTTCAAGAAACCAAAATCTGGTTTATCATTTCTGAATTTTTTATCCTCGGCTCCGTTTTTCTATCCATTCGCTTATATCGTTCATTGATTCAACCCATCCAAACCATTACGATGGGAGTAGAAGCCATCAAAGACAGAGATTTCAACGTGAAGTTTATGGAAACAGGGAGTTCCGAGATGGATAAATTAATTGGTACGTACAACCAAATGATAGACAAACTAAGGGCAGAAGGAATTAAACAGCAGGAACAACATTTCTTTTTAGACAAATTGATTCAAACCTCACCAGTTGGTATTTTAATTTTAGATTTTGATGAAAATATAGCCAGTTTAAACCCAAAAGTTCGAGCCTTATTCGATTTGAGCCAGTTAGATTACAGAGGACAGACTATCCATGCACTCAAGCATCCAATCACTCATGAATTAAGTCAACTCAAAACGGGCGAATCTAAGATAATTCAATTAAGCGGGGTAAAGACTTTTAAATGTCAGAAAGCCCATTTTGTAGATAGAGGATTTAATCATCATTTTATTACCATCGAAGAATTAACAACGGAAATACTAGCCGCTGAAAAGAAAGCTTATGGCAAAGTGATTCGGATGATGGCACATGAAGTGAATAATTCAATTGGAGCAATTAATTCTATTTTAGAATCAGCCTTAACTTATAAACATCAACTAGCAGAAACGGACAGAGCAGATTATCAAAATGCTTTAGAAGTAGCTATAGAGCGCAATGACCAATTGAACTATTTTATGCGTAATTTTGCGGATGTCATACGTATGCCAGTACCTAAATTAGCGCAATACGATTTAAATAAATTATTGACATCTATTCAGATACTTTTTCATGCAAAAGCGACTAAAAAGGAGATTCAATTATTTTTTAATAAAACAACCAAACCTTTTTTTGTCAAAATAGATGTGCCACAAATGCAGCAAGTTTTGGTAAACATTACCAAAAATGCACTAGAATCTATTGAAAAAGATGGGGAAATTTCTTTTGTACTGAATGCAAAAGATAAACAATTAATTATTCGAGACAACGGCAAAGGCATTACAAAGGAAATGGAAACCTTATTGTTTAC
>CAYMSC010000595.1:0-3677 GCA_964392805.1 uncultured Saprospiraceae bacterium | reverse complement strand
CCTTGTTTTAGCTACCTTAGGCGGCGTTTTCAAAAAGTGTACGGTAGAGAAAAAATTAATATGACTATTTTTAAAAAAAAGAATAAAATCAATTCATTATCTACCGATACTCTACGAATTCATCGTTCATCATTCATCCTTTCCTCAGCAGTTTACTATTGGTATGTTTATTCCATTTCCATTCAAATTTTATAATTGCGCAAACCACAGCCCAACAAAAAACAGATGTGTTCAAAGAAAATACATTTAAACCTTTAGATAAAAAAGGCTTTAATTTTACCAAAGAACATACCCCAACCAACTCCAACTCTACTTGGGCAATAACCCATTTTCCAGAATCAGCTCCATTCAAAGCAGAACTAGCTTATAAAAATACCAGTAACCCAGATAATAATTATCAATTAAGGATAGGCAAAGGAGGACAGATTTATTCGTTTATTGGTAGTTTCGGAGAATCGGTACCGCCACAATATAGAGCACCTAATGAAAAGTATACGGACTTACCTGCAGGGAAAGATTATGCTCCATGGGTAGATGAAGTTTGGCAGATGGTCTGTGTGAATATGGAAAAAAATGACCCTAGTGCGCATGAAAAATATTTTATCCATCAAGCCGGTGTTTATTTAAATACTCCCGAACAAACAACGCCTTTTTATTCACCGATAGTAGCAGAATATTATGATGCCGACCATCAATCTTACACCATCGTCAATTGGGGGCAACAAGCACATTCTGCGGATAATCTGAATAGGGGATTTACTTCTAGTTTGTTATATTATACGCGTTATACCAATATGGGAGAAGGGGTTATTCAAGTGGATTACTTGGTTTACAACTTTGGAGAAGATGAAATCGACCATTATAATGCGCCTTGGGGCGGGGTTCGTACCTCTAGTCTTGACCAATTTTTTATGTCAAATCCAGATAATACTTATACACCTTTAGCTGGAGCTTATGGAAAAACCGACCCTATCAGAATGTCTAAAACAGCGGGTTGGATGGCTTGGTCTGCCGATGCTTTGGGGAAGGAGGCAAGTTTGGGAATCGTGTTAAACCAAAAATCGGTAGGAAGAAGTAATCTTTTTAGATATGGACAAGCGGGAAGAAAAGGTGGGGAAAGAGATTATTATGTTTTTACTACTTCAAAGAAACCGCACGCTGGTCAACTTAGCTTTGGAAAATCCTTGAGCAGGCGGTATTATTTTGTCTTAAATGCTTCGGTTGATGCGGTAAAAGCAACGATTACTAAACAAAAATTAGCTAAGCACGCTTTTGATGCAGCAGGTATCCCTGCAAAATCGGAAGTAGCTGACTTAAGCTATCAATTTAAAATCCAAGAAAATAGGGTAGTAGCCACTATGGCAAAAGGAACGAATACTCATTTAAAGGCAAAGGCTAGACCTTATGCGAATAGCTATCCTATATTTTTAATAACCGCAGCAGATGGTCGCCAACAAATTACGAGCAATTTATATTATTTTTCTAAATTAGCTTATGATGGTCAAACGGCAAAAATTGATTTACTTGGATTTTTGGATAGCCCTACTTCTATTTCTTTGATAAATGACCAATTTTGTGCAGGAGATAACTATATTTTGCCAGATGGAACAGATATTAAAAAACCAAAAGAAGGACCGCTTTATTTTAGTAATAATGATGGAATTCAAAGCCTGATAAATCTAAAAATTGATAACACTTTGACTTGTAATGAATTAATTATCCCTACCGTATTAGCAACTAATTTAAAGGAGGAAATAACTTTTCGACCAGCAGTTTACCGACCAACTATTTCGGTAGATTTAAAATCAAAGCATAAACAAATAGACCTACAATTATTAGATAGCCATGGAAAAATTATTACCTCTAAAAAACTGAAAAACACACAGATATTCGATGTTGATTTACCTATTTCTAGAGGTCACTATACGCTAAAATTAGTGCTGTGCAAAGATGAATTTGCGACCATTGACTTAGAGGTAAAAGGTCTGTAAAATTTTCCACCTAAAATAAATCAACGGACACTTTCCAAATGTCCGTTGATTTTAGTGTAATTATAGGTAAGTAAGTTAGAAGACAGAAATAAGTTAAGTTTATGTCTCGCCGCCTTTGGCGGCTCGACTATGGGGTGTTAAGGGTGAGAATCCTTGAATTTTCTATCAGAAAATTCAAGAATTCTCACCCCTAAACAACCCCTCCGCAAGGCAGCGAAACTGCCAAGCGATAAGTTTAACTTAATTATGTCCAAGCACTTACTTAAGTTTTAGTAAACAATTTAAATATCACCAACGGACAGATTAAATATCACCAACGGACAGATAAGCCGGTTTCGTAAATAAAATCGAACCTTGGTCCATAAGGTTTGAAAATAATTAGTGGTGTTCCACATTACGACAGCATCTATACCTACTGCGCGAGTTGTAGTTCTGTTGATACCTATCCAATAAATCTCTATTCCTTTTATCGAATCAATCTTACTTCACCTTTGACAATTTCAGTACGATCATCTACCATTTTTAATTTTGCAAAGAAAACAAAGATACCAGGGTTAAGAAATTTTCCTCTGAATGTTCCATCCCAGCACCTTACTGGGTCATTAGGTGGTAATTTTTTTCCAAAATAAACCATGTTCCCCCATCTATCAAAAACCTTTAATTCTTCAATCTCTTTAATACTTTCATCTGATAAGATAGTAAAATGATCATTATTTCCATCACCATTAGGTGAAAACGCAGTAGGCGCATAAACTCGTAATCTTCTATCTACAATAATAGAAATACTCGCTTCGTCTTCACATCCCAAAGTATCAATCACTAGTACTTCGTAAGTAATAGAAGAGCTTGGAGTAGCTGTAGGTGTCAAACAATTCTGACAACTCAAACTATCGCTTGGTGTCCAAATAATAGTATCAATTTGAGAAAGTGGAATATTTACACTAGCATTTAAATTTAAACTTTCACCTAAATTAATGGTAGTATTTAACCCCAAATCTACTTCCACCGGAATGGCATCATTTACGACAGCGATAGCTGTTGTCAAAGATTCGCAACCGTCTTGTACAATTATTTCATACTCACCTGCTGACAGATTATTGAAGCTATTTGTCGCTGTAAAAGTATTTCCATTGTCTATCGAATATAAGTAAGGTTCAACACCTCCCACTACATTATTCACTAAAATGCTTCCAGAGTTGGGGTTGTCACACCCTATAGATGTAGTCGTTAATTCAGCTGTTGGACTGCTCATTGAATTTTCGATGACCTCAATCATTAATCGGTCACTAACACAACTACTTGAAATTTCAGTTGTTTCTGCATAATAAATTCCTGCAGCTAAAGGTGTAAAGCTCAATCCTGTCAATAATGGGGTACCTCCTGAAGGTTGGTTAAACCAATTAATTTCAAAACCCATTCCAGGATCATCTACTGAAATTGCTGTTGGTAGCCCACCAAAACAGAATACACTTTCGGTTAATCCAGTTGGTGTTGCAATAGGACCACAACCACAATCATTGACGGTTATTTGTAGGGTAAAATTATTACTACATACACTACCATCTGGGGTAAATGTAAAAGTACTCGTAGTTGCTGCATTAGTATTTATCGTTGTAGGTGACCATGTACCAGTGATACCGTTATCTGATGTTGTTGGTAATACGGCTGCCATATCTCCGATACAAT
>CAYMSC010000594.1:0-3677 GCA_964392805.1 uncultured Saprospiraceae bacterium | reverse complement strand
TATTTATACAACGGATTATTAAAGGACAACGGATTCTATACAAATTAAATAATATCAATATTTTATCTGACTATCTAAAAGTATAATAAGCCCCTATTCACTACTATCTACCCGATATATCTGCAAATCTTCTAAATTCTTAGGGCCTAAAAATTCGTAAATCAAATAACTAAAAACTAAAATATATTCTATTCCAACCATCCATAAATTCTCAGAATACTCGCCGTAACTATAATTGATATAAGTCAAAAAAATAAGCCCTGACCATAGGATGGGAAATCTAAAGCGGGTGAATACACAAAAAACGACGGGCATGGCTACATACCAAGGATGTACAGTAGCGGAACTAAATAGGTAGCAGCAAACAGCAAATAGCATACTTCTGAATAAAGTTTGCCATATAGGTGGTCGCTCTAATAGGGTAATTAACAGAATACCTAAAAAGGCGGTGATTGCTAACATTGGACCTAGCGTACCAATAATATTATACCCTTTTACTTGAAAACCTATCCACCTAATTGCATAATATAGACTTCCGTTAAATTCAAATTTTTGGAAATAGAGATTGAGGCTGTCGCCAAAATTAGCAAAGAATACCCCATTCAATAAAGGCAGGAAAAGCAGAATTAAGGTGAGTCCAATAAGGGCAAAATAGCCGATTATTTTTATCCAATTAAGTGAAAGCCATTCCCTAATAGAGATTCGATTTTGGATAAATGCTACGAAGGCTTTCAATTTATTCGAAGGTGTTTCATTACTACGATGTTCTCCCCCTCTGGAGGGGGCTGGGGGGAGGAGTTCTTCGGAATTTGCTTTTCCTCCCCCTGACCTCCTCCCGAGGGGTAGAGACTCCCTGCTATTTGCTACCTTATCGTTAATTGAAGATTGACCTACATTCTTGGAATTAATCCGTTTCCCAATTCGTCTCACGAATAAGGGTAGAAACATCAAGGGCAATAATTTGGACGCTACGGATAGGGCAAAAGCAATGGCAGAAAATAGCCACCATTTTTTTACAGCAATTACCCAAATGGCTAATAATAAAAAGAAAATCATCGCTCCTTCAAAATGCAGATTACCCGTTATTTCTATAATAATCAAAGGATTGAGCGCGTATAAAAGAACATTTTTAGCAGGTAATTTAAAGTGCTGGAGTAGGCAAATAATTAACCAAATACTACCAATTTCAAAAGCAAAAAGAAAACTCTTCATCACTAAGCTACTACCCCAAATGCTATTAGGAAAAATCCAGGTGGCTGTCGCAAATATTATTTGATTAACAGGAGGATATATAGTAAAATAATTAGGAGAGTTAAGTTGCTGATAGAGGTCAGAAGTTAGCCCGTCAATTTTAATATTATTTTCAATGTAGTAGGAAGGCAGGTGGTCAAAAGGATTAATCCCTTGAGAAATAAGCCGCCCGTCCCAAATAAAGCGGTATAAATCATCGGAAAAATTGGGAATGACAAAAACGAGGAGTAATCGAAGCAGTATACTCAATCCAACAAAAAAGGCAATGGTTTTTTTGGTATCGCTGAATTCATAGATACCTAAATAAACGAAGAAAAAAGTGCCATATAAACCAATAAGTTGGAGGAAATCACTACGTTCTGTTTGATAACCTAGCCCATAAACTAAAACTATTAATAATAGGCCAATTCCTAGTTTTAATATCAAATCTTTCATAAAGCAAAATGCCTATCTTAAACCGTGAACTATTCTACCGTAGATTCAAATGACGAATAGAGTAGTAGAAAATTGTTCCAAATCCTGACATCAATAATAAGTGATAAGCTAGGAAAGCAGTTTCTTCCATTCGCCAGCCAATAATAACCGCCAATAAAAAATAGATGGCTAGTAAACCTTCAAAAATAGTAGTCCAAGAGATACTTGATTTAAAATATTTTTGTTTTCGGAAAGTATCTTTAATGCCGTTGATATTAAATTTGGGCGTTCTAACAAATGGCGATTCTTTGCCCCACCAACCTTGAATTACAGCAATGGTATTGTGTAAAGATAAGCCCATAGATAAAGCTAAGAATACAGGAAAAAGGAAGATGAATTTAGTAACCTTCCTAAAATAAGATTCATCTTTTAATTCGGCGGAAACATTGGCTACGTAATAGACCGAAACAACCGCTAATAAGCCAACTAGAAAAATACCAAAATAGCGGGTATCAAAGCCAATTTCTTGCATGGCAAATAATAATGGTACACTAAAGACCCCTGCTATAAAAACAAAAATAAAAATAGTACTTCCTAATAAATGACCTGTCGCATGAAACTTTTGACCAAATCTCAAATCAGATTGCCAGATAGTTGGTAGCATTTTTTTTGCTGTTTCTGCCCCTCCTTTCATCCATCTAAATTGTTGAGATTTTAGACCATTCATTTCTGCGGGTAGTTCGGCAGGAGAGCCAAATTTCTCTAAGAAGATAATTTCCCAGCCCTTTAATTGCGCTCGGTAACTCAAGTCCAAATCTTCTGTCAAGGTATCCGCTTCCCAACCACCAGCACTAGCAATGGTTTCTTTTCTCCAAACACCTGCTGTTCCATTAAATTGCAATAAATAATTACCAGATTTTCGACCTTGTTGTTCAATCGTAAAGTGAACATTTAATTGCATCGCCTGCAATTTGGTCAGCATAGAATAATCTTGATTGATATGTTCCCAACGTGTCTGTACAACACCGATTTTAGGATTTTGAAAATAAGGAATCGTCTTAATTAAAAAGTCTCTATTTGGTAAGAAGTCGGCATCGAAGATAGCAATAAAATCACCTTTGGCTTGCTGCGTAGCTTCTTTCAAAGCTCCTGCTTTATAACCTGTTCTATCTGTTCTGCAAATTTGTTCAATTAGAAAACCTTTGGCTTTATAATAGTCTACTTTTTTTCTAACGATTTCTACGGTCTCATCCGTTGAATCGTCGAGGATATGAATTTCAAATTTATCTTTTGGATAATTAAACTCCGTTACTCGGTCGATTAATCTTTCAATCACATACAACTCGTTATAAATGGGTAATTGAATTGTCACAAAAGGTAAGGCATCCATATCTACTTCCTTTTTGGATTCAGGAGTGGCATTTAAGGCAAGCGAATGTCCTTTACGGTACTTGTACAGTAAGTGTAGTTGCAGCAAGCAGTAGCTCGTTATATAAAATAATGCTACACAGTAAATTCCTAAAATTGTATAAGCCAAAATGGACATTTAATTAATGAGTTTTTGATTATTCGAATCGTCTCTTTACGCTATAATAAGGTTTAATCTATCAAATGTAAATCTAAACCAAAGATAAAGATTTTTAAAACGGTTATAAGTTATTTAAATGTACTAGAATTGACTATTTAAGACAAAAAGTAGCCATCATTCTAATAGGTATTCGCTCATTATTGGTTAACAATATGGTTGCAAAACGATGAATGATGAACTATAAATCATGAGTAATTAAAATATATAATTAGATTTTAATTAACTGTTAATACATTTCCTATGTAATGAATTCATCGTTCATCATTTATAGTTCATCGTTTGGCGAACATATTAGATTAAAGGGTGCAATAAAATCGAGTCTAAAAATAGTTCTATTTATCTAAGGTAACAACCGAAAAGATTTTTCAGACTTAAATAGACTCCGCTCTATTTCTTTTATAGCAATTTAAAAATAGTCCACAAG
>CAYMSC010000593.1:0-3684 GCA_964392805.1 uncultured Saprospiraceae bacterium | reverse complement strand
CTATTTCTAGCGGCACTATTTCTAGCGGCACTATTTCTAGCGGCACTATTTCTAGCGGCACTATTTCTAGCGGCACTATTTCTAGGGGACAAATCCCAATTGCGCCCATATGTAACTTTTGCTTAATGTTTTGATTGTTGAGCGAACTCTAAAAACACATATTTTATTTAAAACACATAGTCACATAGAAAACATAGATTTATAAACAATTGATTTTGTGAATTTTATAAATAAAACTATGTGAACTATGTGGCTATGTGTTAATAAATCTTACTTTTTAGAGTAGACTCATTGTTTGATGGCTAGATTGTTATTGTATGGCATTGACACACAACAATTTAACCATCAAACAGTCTTAACCATTATTTTTTATATTACATAGATTATTTTTTTAAAATTGAGACTTTCTACACAACCCTTACGTTGCGAACTTACCTTCGACATATTGCAAATGTCAACTTCGATAAAAAGAGTAGCTCCTGCTTTTAATTAACATCTGTTAAGAAATAGACATATTACCTCTAATTTTATGATGAAATCAAAAGGAAAACACTAGAATAATGTAATTTAGAATTTGCATAAAAAAAAGAAATTATCCAACCTTGTATATATATTTACCCATTCAGCTAATTTTAATTCGGGAATTTAGCCCCCACAGAACTGCAATTATTACCTAGCCTCACAATCCAAAATTGTAAAGGTATATCTGATATACCATCCTAATTTTTTACAATCATCAAATACTATTATGCACCTAAAAGAAAAATGCTTACTGGTCTCTTTGTTATTTCTATTCTGTTTTGGCAACTTTAGCATTGCCCAAACTAGTCCAGATAAACAAAAAATCCTTCAATCCATAGACAAAGATTTGGAAAAATACGGCAAAATCGCCCATGAAATTTGGGATTTAGCCGAACTTGGTTTTCTGGAAGATAAAAGCACAACAATTTTACAAAACCACTTACAACAAGAAGGTTTTAAAATTACTAAAGGTGTTGCTGGTATGCCCACCGCTTTTGTCGCCGAATATGGAAGTGGCAAACCTATTATCGGTTTATTAGCGGAATATGATGCCTTGCCCGATATGTCTCAAGCTGCCGTTCCTACCAAACAAGCCAATGCGGAACAAGCAGCTACGGCTGGTCATGCTTGTGGACATCATCTTTTTGGAACGGGTTCTATGGCGGCTGCGGTTCATGTCAAAAATTGGTTAAAACAAACGGGTACTTCTGGTACGATTCGTTTGTATGGTTCACCTGCGGAAGAAGGAGGCGGTGGAAAAGTATATATGGTTCGTGCGGGTCTTTTTGATGATGCGGACGCTGTTTTGTCTTGGCATCCGGGCGATGAGAACAATGCAGATGCAGGTTCTTCTTTAGCCGCTATTTCTATTCGTTTTCGTTTCAAAGGCATTGCTGCACATGCAGCAGGTGCACCATGGAGAGGTCGAAGTGCTTTAGATGGCGTGGAAGCCATGAACTATATGGTGAATATGATGAGAGAGCATATTACCCCCGATTCCAGAATTCATTATGCTATTTTAAATGGCGCAAAAGCGCCGAATATTGTGCCTGCTTTTGCAGAAGTCGCCTATATCATTCGCCATCCTGATATGCGAGAATGTAGGGATATGATAGACCGAGTTATCAAAGCGGCTAATGCAGCAGCAATGGGTACGGAAACAGCCGTAAGCCATGAGGTTATAACAGGCTATTTTAATAAATTACCCAATAAAACTTTAGCAGAAGTGATGCACGCTAATTTAGAAATTGTCGGAGGGGTGAGTTATACTGAAAAAGAACATCAATTTGCTACCGAAATAATGACTTCTTACGACGCTAAAGGCAAAACACCTGAAACCGCAAACACTATTAAACCATTAGAAGTCATCACTAAAGGTATGGGCGGTTCGACAGACGTAGGGGATATTAGCTGGGTGCGTCCCACAACAGGTATGCGGTCTGCTACTTGGGTACCAGGCACGGTTGCCCATAGCTGGCAAGCAGTCGCTGCTGGCGGCACTTCAATTGGTCATAAAGGCATGATGGTCGCCGCTAAAACATTGACGCTAACTGCTCTAGACTTATTCTTACAGCCTGAAAAATTAATAGCTGCAGAAGCTGAATTGCTAGAAAGAAGAGGTGGAGATTTTAAATATGAAGCCTTGCTTGGTGATAGAAAGCCACCTTTGGAATATCGGAAAGGGGCGGAGTAGGGTTTCGAGGTTTATAAGGTTGATGAGGTTTATAGGGTTAATGAGGTTTATAGGGTTAATGAGGTTTGACTCCTTCCTACCTTATAAACCTCATCAACCTTATTCACCCTATCAACCTCATTTACCTTCCCTACCTTCCCTATTAAAATAATAATAATTCCACTCATCAGAATTGGCTTCTAAAATGTCTGGTCGATTGTCTCCATTCACATCTACCGCCAAAATATCATAGGTAGAAAACTTATTGGTTCCCAATAGCATTTGGGTCCATTCCATTCCTTTTTGATTATTAAAAAAAACAGCATTAGATGCACTTCGATTCCCTATTATAATATCAATATTCCCATCCAAATCTAAATCGCTTGTTGTTAGGGAATACGACCTATTTTGACTCGTATCAAACTGAATCTGCTGGCTAAAATCTAATTTCCCATCATTTAAATAAAGGTAATTTGGCTCACCGATATTGGCCGTTACGATGTCAGGGAATCCATCTGCATTCATATCCGCTATTGCCACCGAACGCGTTTCATCGCTGCCTGTTCCAAATGGTATTTTTTCACTAAAATCCATTTTGCCATCATTCAAATAAATATAATTTTGCCCACCGTCTCGGTTTGCCAATATCAAATCTACATCTTTATCGCCGTCTATATCTGCTACTTCTACATCTATGGTTGAATCTTCTTTTGTGCCAAACTCAAGATTTTTGGTAAATTTCCCCGTACCATCATTAAGACAGATTTCATTGGCTCGGCCTCTATTGGTAATTAAAATATCCATTGCACCATCTTGGTTCATATCGGCTAGGGTCAAGTTTCTAGTTGGGGCATATAATTGTCCAAAATGACCGCCAAAAGTAAAATTCCCTTTTCCATCATTCCATAAAATGGTATTGGGGGCATTGTCATTTCCTACTGCAACATCCAAATCTCCATCTCTATCAAAATCCGCTAGTTCTGTCGCATAACTCGTCTCACTTTGAATGTGTAATGGCTGAGAAACCGTAAACTTCCCTGCTCCTGAATTAAAGAAAACTCGATTTTGTTGAGGCCAATGCCGTCCATTTGCCACGACTACATCTATATCTCCGTCGTTGTCCACATCGCCCAATCCGAGCGAAGCGGTTCTTGCTTTTTGGGTGCCTAAAATAAGGCGTCCTCTGTTGTTTTTGAACTCGACATTTTGGCTATAGCCAATTATTAAAAATAGGGAAAAAAAGAGGGTTAATGGTATTTTCATAATCGTTGCATTAAAGCTTCTCTATAAGTATTTGAAACAGGTATTTTTTGATTGACTATTTGCACTTGATTGCCCTCTAAATAGTCCAAATATTCTAAATTGATAATGTAGGACCGATGGACTTGTAAAAAAGAATCCGTTAAAATAGCTTTGATATTATTAAATTTATCTTTGGTCAAATAGGTTTTTTCTTTGGTATAAAGCCGTACATAATCCCCGTAAGCTTG
>CAYMSC010000592.1:0-3685 GCA_964392805.1 uncultured Saprospiraceae bacterium | reverse complement strand
CCTATTTAGGGATAGCATTAACGGCATCTACTCCTGTCTCCCCCGAGTCCCATTTTCCCAAACCTTCCAGACTCCAAACATGCGCATAGAAAATTCTAAGTTGTGTTTTTCGATAATTTCTTTAGCTATTTCTGCACGAGATTGCCTATCCCAATTGACTTTCCAGTCTGGTAGATTTGCATAGCCCAAAGCAACAGCTGCTACAATGGCAGAGTTTCTTTTTAGTTGCTCCAAGTCTACTTTGTCGTAAGTATCAGATTCCGCATGGTAATTTTGACCATAATTAAATGGTTTATGACTCGCCACTAAATTACCCACCCCTTCCAGCATGAAATCAAAATTGTCCGTTCCAACGATTGGTATATCCAAAACAGTATTGGCACCTAAACCAGCAATTGGTTTCATCACTTCTTTAGTGATTTTAGCCAATTCAGGCCGACCATTGGTGAAAAAGCCAATAATTGCACCACTACCAATATCCACTGACATTTTCATAATGTGCTGGTCTAATTCCGCTTGATGTGTTTGCGTATAACCGAGCGAACCAAAATAGCCTTGTTCCTCTCCATTCCAAAGCGCAAAGCGAATCGTTCTACGAGGTTTAACGCCCATTTTTACCATTTGCCGAGCAATATCAATCATCATTGCCACATTACAGCCATTATCATTGGCACCTGTTCCTAAACCCCAAGAATCTAAATGTGCGCCGATTAATACTACCTCATCAGGCTTTTCATAGCCTTTGATTTCTGCAATTACGTTGTGACTTGTGTGTTCCCCCGAATAAGCGACATCTAAAGTAGCCGAAAAATCTAAATCACCACCTGCGCGCAAGACCCGTTGACAACGTTTGGCATCTTCTCGACCCATGACCAAATTAATCAAGCCGTGGTCATAACCATCCGAAGCTATAAATCGATAGAGCAATTTTTTAGGGCGAGACGCCATATTGATAATTCCAATCGCACCTGCGGCGGCAGCTAGGGCATCTGCTTTGGCAGCGTTCGCATATTCTGTAAATAGACCATCAACATCTAAGCAAAGGTCATTTTCTACCAACACAAAATTGCCTTTGACGGCTTCGCCTGCTTTTTCAAAATCTTCAGGTGCGCCGTAACTGACATCAATAATTTTGGCAGTAATCCCATCTTTAGGCGTTGATTTAGAAAAATATTTAGCGACTACTTTTGGGGTAAAATTAGCTTTGCCAGAAACGGTAGCAATTGTGGAGTTTTCTACCCAGAGAGAAGCAATTTTAAAAGATTCCTTTTGGGCGGGAACGCCCGCATTAATAAATTTGCGTAAGCCCCAATCAACTGCTTTAGCATTCGCTTCTGTGCCAGTGACTCGTCCGCCGTATTGGTCGCAGAGTTCTTGTAAATCTTCTTCAATAGGCGTATCGCCGAGTAGCGTAGCCATGAGTTTATAAAAATCAGCATTATCTTGAGCGGATAGATTTAAGGTCAAGAAAAGGCTAAAAAGTAAGTAGGTTATTTTTTTCATGATGGAATTTTTTTTACAATATTAATTAATTTAAATTGCGATAATTGGTAGTGCAGACTTCAGTCTGTCGGGTTCAGCGACCTTTAGGTCGGTGTGTCTAAATTTGCTCTTTTTCTCAAGTTCTAAAGAACTTAGAACGGGACAGGATAAATCCTGCACTACCAGAAACCACATTGTTCGCAATTAGAAGTAATTAGTACAAATATAGGTTGTGGTTTGGAATAATTAGCAATTAATAGAGATTACTGTCGGCAGACTCTAGAAAATCTTTTAGAAAAAAGTAGGAGGAATTGCCCATAGTAAAGTACCTTTAGGCTTTTCATAAAAATGAAATTAGGTATGAAATATCTTCTCCCTTTAGTTTTAATATTATTAACCGCTTGTAATCAAGTTGATACAACTATGCAAAACGAATTAACTAGTTTAAAAGAAAAGTTAGCGGCGGCGGAACAAGCATTGGCCGCACCTGCAAAGGACGAAACAGCCTTTATTCATACCGTTTTCTTTTGGATGAAGGAGGAGGTGACGGCTGAACAAAAAGCGGAATTTGTAAAAAATGGAATGGGTAAATTAAAAGAGTGCCCACAGATTTATAAAGTATTTTATGGCCCTCCGGCAGGTACGCCAAGAGAAGTTGTTGACAACAGTTACGACTATGCTTGGATTTGCCATTTTAAAAGTAAAGCAGACCAAGATGCCTATCAGACTGAACCGATTCACACAAAGTTTGTAGCAGATTTTAATCATTTGTGGGAGAAGGTTCAGGTTTATGATAATGTTTTATCAGAATAGGGTAGGATTAGCTAAAAAATCACGAATAGCATTCGTTTTTCCAACCAATAAATATAGAAAGTATAAATAAAGGCTGACTAGGAAACTAGTCAGCCTTTATTTTTTTATATTGTAGGCTCAATTACGTATATATACTCTAAACGAGGTGAAAAAGTGATTTTGAATCTAGAATCACAAATTTATCCCGTTCAAAGTATACAAACAACGAAGACTATGAGCGATTTTAAATTTATAACTATTTATTGGATTATTTTGTTGGTTCATTCAACCAGCCTAGCGCAAGATAGCCAACTTAGCCGTATTCAGGTACAAGGCAACCAATTCGTGGATGAAAGTGGAGAAACGATAGTTTTTCGAGGATTAAATACAAGTGACCCAGATAACTTGGAAAAGAATGGGCATTGGGATAAGGCCTATTTTCAAGAAATGAAAAATTGGGGAGCGACAGTTGTTCGTTTTCCAATTCACCCAACCGCTTGGAAGAAACGGGGTAAAAAAAATTATTTAAAACTCTTAGATAAGGGGATAAATTGGGCCACCGAATTAGAGTTATATGTCATCATAGATTGGCATAGTATCGGAAATTTGAAGACAGAAAAGTATCAAGCGCCCATGTACCAAACGAATATTAAACAAACCATGAGCTTTTGGAAAACCATTGCCCAAAAATATGGAGACCATCCAACCGTCGCCTTTTATGAACTTTTTAATGAACCCACCTCTCACGGAGGTAAATTAGGTGATTGTACTTGGGCACAATGGAAAGAAATGATGGAAGCCATTATTTTGACCATCCGCCAAAAAGGAGGAAAGGGCGTTCCATTAGTAGCTGGATTTAATTGGGCATATGATTTAACCGCAGCTTGGAAAACGCCTATTGAGGCAGCAGGTATAGGTTATGTGAGTCATCCATATCCACAAAAAAGAGAAGCCCCTTGGGCAGAAAAATGGACGGGAGATTGGGGAAAGATGAAAGAAAAATATCCCGTAATACTTACAGAAATTGGCTTTTGTGAACCAGAAGCTAGAGGGGCGCATATCCCCGTTATTAGCGACGAAACATATGGGGATGCCATCACGGATTATTGTGATGAAAAAGACATCTCCTATGTGGTATGGGTTTTTGACCCCAGTTGGTCGCCGATGTTATTTTTAGATTGGGAATTTACCCCTACCCGACAGGGTCAATATTTTAAGCAAAAATTACAGAGTTATTAAAAGTACCTATTCAGTAAGGTTATATTTTAACCATAAAGTTCATATAGAACATAAAGTTTTTAGTGCATAAAGGCATGCTATTCTACGGCTATTTTATGGACTTTATCTACTTTAGGGATTTAGGGATTTAGCAAATAATAACCTACGCATTTGAGCTTGTCTTTTTTACCTC
>CAYMSC010000591.1:0-3713 GCA_964392805.1 uncultured Saprospiraceae bacterium | reverse complement strand
CAAAATTAAATTTGCTCACTTTCGCTCAATCATGAAAATTTAAACATGCTCTAAAAGGAGCAGAATATTAGGTTTAATTGACCTCCTAAAAATATATAAAGAATTTTGAAAAAGTAAATTACCAATTTTGGTAAATTTATTTTTTCAATAATACTAATATGTTCTTTGATAAAATCCTTCTTTGATTGAAGCATTTTGTCAAAGGCCTGTAAAAATTTAATTTATGAAATTTAGAGGATTTGTGTTATTAGCACTTAGTGCCGTTGTTTTTTTAGTAGCCGCTAATTATCCCAAAACGGATGATGCGGAAAAAGAAGCTATTTTGATGCAAACCATATTAGCTGGTTTAGATCAATTGCATTATGCTCCACAAAAAATTGATGATGACTTTTCTAATAAAGTCTTTGATTTATATTTAGAAAGAATTGACGGAAATAAGCGTTGGTTGACCCAAGGAGATGTTGACCAACTAACTATTTATAAGAATAAATTGGATGACCAAGCTACTGCTGGTACTTATGAGTTTTTAAATATTGCACAAGAATCACTCAGTAAAAGTTTAGAAAAAACTAAAACTTATTATCAAGCAATTTTAGCACAGCCTTTTGATTTCACGGGTGATGAAGCAATTGAGTTAGATGGCGAGAAAAAAGCTTACGCTAAAAATGATGCAGAACTAAGAACCTATTGGGAAAAAGCCATGAAGTATGAGACGTTGACTCGTTTGGTTAATAAAATAGAAACGCAAGAAAAGGCACAAGAAAAAGACGCAGAAGAATCAGCAGATGAAAAAGAACCAATCAAAACAGTAGCTGAATTAGAAAAAGAATCAAGAGAAGAAGTTTTAAAACTCTTTAATGATTGGTATCACCGAATGGAAAAGCGTCAAAGAAAAGATTTTCTAAGTGATTACTTAAACGCTTTCACAACAGTATTTGACCCACATACTAACTATTTTTTACCTGCCGATAAAGAAAACTTTGATATTGGAATGTCAGGTAGATTAGAAGGAATTGGCGCAAGATTACAAGAAACTCCTACGGATGAAACTAAAGTGGTAATGGTCGTTCCTGGTGGTCCTGCATATAGGGCTAAAATAATAGAAGTGGAAGATATTATTTTGAAAGTAGCACAGGATGATGATGGGGACTGGGTAGATATTGCAGGTTGGGACATCAATGATGTCGTTGCAAAAATCAGGGGTAAAAAAGGTTCAAAAGTTCGTTTGACGGTTAAAAAAGTGGATGGTTCAATTATTGAAACAACTATTATTAGAGAAGAAATAATCATGGACGAAGGTTATGCTAAATCTGCAGTTTTAGATTTAGAAGGCATTGGTGATAATATTGGCTATATCAAATTACCTCGATTCTATGCTGATTTTAATAAAAGAGATGGGCATCAATGTGCGGTAGATGTAGGTATAGAATTAGAGAAATTAAAAGGTCAAAAAGTCAATGGAATTGTACTTGACTTAAGAAATAATGGCGGTGGTTCTTTAAGAGATGTGGTAGATATGTCTGGCTTTTTTATCGAAGAAGGACCTATTGTACAAGTAAAATCTCGAAGAGCTAATCCAGAAGTCTTAGATGATAAAGACCCAAGTGTTCAATATGATGGCCCTTTAATTGTAATGGTTAACTCTTTCAGTGCTTCGGCATCAGAAATTTTAGCAGCCGCCTTACAAGATTATGGCAGAGCAGTCATTGTTGGTAGCGATGCCACATTTGGTAAAGCAACCGTACAAAGATTTTTTGACTTAGATAGAGCCATTAGAGGATATGGAGACATCAAACCATTAGGAGAAGTAAAAGTAACTACTCAAAAATTCTATAGAATTACTGGTAATTCCAATCAATTAAAAGGGGTGATTCCTGATATTACACTGCCAGACAATTACGATTTAATTAAAACAGGAGAACAAGAGTATGAAACAGCATTGAAATGGACAGAAATTGAGCCTGTTGCGCATAAGCAAGGTGTTTTCCAAGTTAAAAATAAGGCAGCTTTAAAAACAGCAAGCGAGGGTAGAGTGGCTAATAATAAAGTTTTCCAAAAGATTAAAGAAAATGCAAAGCGTTTGAAAAATCAAAGAGAAAGTACTAGTTATTCCTTAAATTTGGAAACCTTCCAAGCTAATAAAGCCGCTAATAAAGCCGCAGCCGACAAGTATAAAAATATAATGACAGAAATTGAAGGCTTAACGGTTTCTAATTTAGGGGTGGACCTAGCACAAATAAATTCAGATTCTACAAAAATTGGTCGAAATGATGAATTTATCAAGGCCATCCAAAAAGATGTCTACATCGAGGAGACTTTACATATTATGAAAGATTTGGTAGAAGGTAGTACCGCTTTTGTTGACCCACGTAAAAAATAATTTTATAATTTATAAAATTAAAAGCTCTTTTGGTTATTTCCGAAAGAGCTTTTTTTATAGCGTGAAGTATTGTATGCAATTTTCATTAATTACTATTCTTTAAATTATTATTTTTACAAAAATTCCTAACCAGATTAAATCTATAAATATGATTATTGGCGTTCCAAAAGAGATTAAAAATAACGAAAATCGGGTGGCACTTACCCCTGCTGGTGCAAGTGCTTTAGTCAGTCGAGGACATACCGTATATATTCAAACCAATGCAGGAAAAGGCAGTGGTTTCAGTGATAAAGAATATAAAGCTGCTGGAGCAAAAATCAAAAAGACGATTGATGCTACTTACGAAGTAGCAGAAATGATTATGAAGGTTAAAGAACCAATTGAATCAGAATATAAACTCATCAAACAAGACCAGCTTCTTTTTACTTATTTTCACTTTGCCTCTCATAAACCATTGACGACCGCAATGTTAAAAAGTAAAGCAATCTGTTTGGCTTATGAGACGGTGGAATTAGCAGACCGTTCCTTACCATTACTAATCCCAATGTCAGAAGTAGCAGGTAGAATGGCTATTCAACAAGGGGCAAAATATTTAGAAAAACCAATTAAAGGCAGAGGCGTGCTATTAGGTGGTGTGCCAGGAGTACCCGCAGGAAAAGTATTGATTTTAGGTGGAGGTATCGTCGGTACACAAGCAGCAAAAATGGCAGCAGGATTAGGCGCTCAAGTAACTATTTTAGATATTAATTTGAATAGATTACGCTATCTAGCAGATATTATGCCCGCCAATGTAACGACCCTTTATTCCAATGAATATACGATTCGTCAACTTATCAAAGATAGCGATTTAATCGTTGGAGCAGTCTTAATTCCTGGTGCTAAAGCTCCAAATTTAATTAGGAAAGATATGCTAAAAGACATGAGAGCAGGGACAGTGCTAGTCGATGTAGCGGTGGACCAAGGAGGTTGTATAGAAACTTGTAAACCTACGACTCATGAAAATCCAACTTATATTATTAAGAATATCGTCCATTATTGTGTAGCAAACATGCCGGGAGCAGTTCCTTATACCTCTACCTTAGCCTTAACAAATGCCACCTTATCTTATGCGATTCAATTAGCAGATAAAGGTTGGAAGAAAGCTTGTCAAGAAAACGAAGCATTAAAAAAAGGCTTGAATGTGATTAACGGAAAAGTTGTCTATAAAGGGGTAGCGGATGCTTTTAATTTAAAATATATACCTGCTGAAAAATTTCTAGTTTAAAGACAGTAATCTATGTAAGAATTTACAACATTAAAAAACGGAGATAGTCTTACTGACTATTTCCGTTTT
>CAYMSC010000590.1:0-3722 GCA_964392805.1 uncultured Saprospiraceae bacterium | reverse complement strand
GATAAAATTTGCCACTTGTAGCCAATTGATGGAATTTTAAACATGCTCTTAATATGTTCATCGTTTGGCGAACATATTATTAATTTAAACAGCCATTATTATACGAAATCGCTTTTCTCTCCCTAGTTTACTTTTTCTATCTTATTTTGGTTTGATATTTGTTGTCTTATTAAAAAAGTTTTTAATATACTATTCTTTTTGAGAATCGGTAGTTCTAAAATAAGCGTGGTTAGATTTATGCTGATAGATTTTCATACAGAAAATTTCAACATTGTTATTTAACTACTAATTGTCTATGAACAAAAACAAATAATAATGACTCGAATATTCTCCCTACTTTTTGTACTGCTTTTTGTGTGTGCTCCACTTTTAGCACAAGAGACATTAAATTGGAAAAAACATAAAAAACTAGCAGATAAACTATTTGAAGCTACGCAATATGTTGATGCTGCGGCACACTTTGAAGAAGCGTGGCAACAGCATCCAAAAGAGGAAGAACTTATCTATAAAGCGGGCGAATGCTATTATATCATCAAGGATTTTAAGAAAGCAATTCACGCTTTCCAATATGTCAAAGACGAGAATAGGCGCTTTCCATTAGTAGGATTAAAATATGCTCGAGCATTAAAGCAAGATGGACAATATGAAGCGGCTAAAGCGGCTTTTGTTTATTTTATCAATGCTTACCAAGGCAGTGATAAAGGTATAGTTTCTACTATTGTGGCTAATGAAGTAAAAGGATGTGATTTAGGATTAGATTTTGAGAAAAATAAACAGGCATCGACAATCGAAATTCAGCATTTGACCGAGAATATTAATTCTCCTGCGATAGAGTTTGCTCCGATTCCTTATTCTGACGACTTGTTGTATTATTCTTCAACCATGAAGGGCAATCAATCCTATTTATTTCGTTCTCAGCGAAAAAGTGGCACTTGGAAAAAAGCGGTTCTGGCAGAAGGACTACCAGATTTCCCAAACAAACATTTTGCGAATGGGTCATTTGCCCCAGATGCTAAGCGATTTTATTTTACCCTTTGTGATGACGGAGAAGGGCTTAGTTCTAAATGTGAAATTTATGTACTGAAACGAGAAAAGTCAAAATGGTCAGCACCAATCCGATTAAGAGATTATATAAATATTGAAGATGCGAATACGACTACCCAACCCTGGGTCATTCATCAAAATGGACAAGAAATTCTTTATTTTGCTTCGGATAGAGAAGGAGGGTATGGAGCAATGGATATTTGGTATACCACAAGAGCGATAAGTACGGACGATATGGATTTTACTTATCCTATCAATGCAGGCGCAACAATTAATACGATAGGAGATGAAATCACGCCTTTTTATGATTTGAAAAACAATACCCTTTATTTTAGTTCCAATGGGAAAGTTACTTTGGGTGGTTGGGATGTCTTTCAAGCAAAAGGTGCATTAGACCAATGGGGGCCTAGTCAAAATTTAGGCAGCTCAATTAATTCCCCCGCCGATGAATTTTATTATGTTTTAAAGCCCTCAGGAAAAGGAGGATTTTTTGTTTCTAATCGACTGTATGGAATAGAAAAAATATCAACTCAGCATGAAGACATTTTTGAATTTGGCGAACAAATAAAAACCCATTCACTCAATGCTTTGGGACAAGTAATGGACGGCGAAACGGAACTGCCTATTAGCGAGGTACGAATTTCATTATACGAATTAGTTGGAACGAAGGCAAAACTATTATCGTCTAAAAAGATTGGGCAAAGTAATTATCGGTTTCAAATTTTACCTAACAAGAAATTACGATTGGTGGCGGAGAAATCAGGTTATTTGAAAAATACTCACGATTTTGATTCTTTTGATTCCGATAATTCAATTAACTATACGCATAATTTTTCTCTGAATAAGAGAACGGCTGCTGCCAATCTAACGGCTGCGTCAAACGAAAATACCCTTAAACAAACAACGGATTATACGGCTTCCGTAGGAACGGATAATGATATTATAGCTACGCCAAAACCTAATCGTCCTAATAGTTCTCCTGCTCGGAGAAACACTTCCAATACTGCCAGTGCTAGTGTTAGCGTTGGGGTAAAACCCAAAGCATCTACTGCTCAAAATAAGACAATTTATAAAGTTCAGGTAGTTGCAGTGAATGTACATGATATTAATCATCCTAGATATAAAGATGTTAAAAATATTGGCACTATAGAAACGGAAGAAATAGCCAATCGAAGTGTTACTAGAGTACTTATTACAGATTTAGTAGATAAGCAAGCGGCAGTAGCTATAAAAAATCAAGTGGTTAAATATGGATTTGTTGATGCCTTTGTTGTAAAGTATGAAGGTGGGCAACGGATTGGACGAGTTCGATAGATAAAAAAAACACTTATTTTGCAACTTCTGGTTTTTCATAAGAAAGCCCTTTGAGAGGATATAATTTTAGAAGTTTTTTTATTGATAAAACTTTTTTTTGTCACAAATTGATTCAAAAAAAATAATAAGACTGAAAACATAATTAAAATAATTTATATGATGAGTTGCATCAAATTTGCAATCAATAAATTATAAATTTAATAAATAAATAATGCGATTTTTTATTCAAAATAAAAAAAATAAGACTGTCACAATATTTTACTTTGAAAACTTGTAAGCTATTTCTTTTAATAAAAATGTGTTTTATATTTGTTGTGTGACACAGAGAAACCCTTCTTTCTTTAACTCCTCTTTCCCTCTTCCCCTTTTTATTGTTTTACTATTTTCTATTAGAACTTAGTCCAATTACCCTCCACTAAATAATTTTATTCAAAAAATATTCCTAGTGCAACAGCACAAATAACAGAATAGATTAATTGGTAGCTTGTAAAATGTAATGCTAAAATTCTTCTAACTCCTTATATTTCTCAGACAGGCGGTTGATAGGCAGCACGACAATGATAAGACTACTGATTAATTAATCTAGGCAACATTCAATTTGGATTGATTGAATGTAATTTATTAATAATTTAAAATATTGTGTTTATGAAAAAGGTTACATTATTGGTCGCACTTGTTTTTGGTATAAATGGTTTATTTGCTCAAGTTAAAGAAGCAAAAAGATTTATGAGCCAAGGGCAAAATAATGCGTTAGTCGTAAGTTTACAAAAATCAGATAAAGAAGAGGTGGAAAAAGAATGGATGAGAATCGCCAAATCATTTGGAGGGAAAACCAAAAAAATCTCTAAAACAGGAGAAATATTTACTGACAATGCGAATATTCCAGCAATGAGTAGAAATACGGTGGATGTATACGCCTTAATAGAAGAAAGAGGTCCAGATGCAGAGTTAGTTGTATGGTTTGATTTAGGAGGCGCATTTTTAGGTTCAGAAATGCACGCAACTCGTTTTCCTTATGCAGAGAAATTATTAGGCGACATGTCTTTAAAAGTTTCAGAAGCAGCAATGGAAGAAGAATTATTAAAACATGAAGCTCAACTGAATAACTTAGCAGAAAAATTAAAAGAATTACGTACACAGAAAGGAGAATACACCAATGAAATAATGAAATATGTTGATAAAATAACAGAAGCTAAAAATAAAATTGAAGCGGTTGATGCTCAGTTTAAATCTACTCAGCAAATTTATTCTTCTCAAGAAAAAGCAGTAGAAATAGCAAAAAATAGATTAAGATCGTATGGAGACGTAGCGAATAAATAAGAGCATGTTTAAATTTTCATGATTGAGCGAAAGTGAGCAAATTT
>CAYMSC010000589.1:0-3725 GCA_964392805.1 uncultured Saprospiraceae bacterium | reverse complement strand
GTTTCTTTACTTGATTTGCTCTAGGTCTCCGAAGTTTCGGAGCAGGCTGTGTTCTCTTTCGCGTAGGTTATTTTTTTCGTTTTCCCTAAGCTGATATTTTGGTTTTTATTCTGTGGGTAGTCGGTAGAATTTAAAGTTCTGGAAACACGCTCTATACAATTTTTTCAAAGTTCCTTAAAGTATTTCTAATAAACTGACTGCGTTTTCTTTCCCAGTTTTATATTCAAAAATGTTTTGGGCTTGTTCGTAAAAGGGATTGCGTTCAGAGAGTTTGTGGGCAATAAATTCTTTTAGTTGAGTATCTGTTTTTCCTGCTAATAAAGGGCGGTGGTTGGTTTCCATTTTTAATCTGTCGAATAAAATCGATACGGGGGTTTTCAAATAGATGGTAGACCCATTGTCATTCATCCAATCAATATTGTCAAAAAAGCAAGGTGCGCCTCCACCCGTAGCAATGACTGTATTTTTAAAATCACAAGTTGCATGAAGGTAATTTTGTTCTAATTTTCTGAAAAGAGTTGCGCCTCCTTCTGCGAATATTTGGCTAATAGACATGCCTTCTTTGGCTTCTAAAAAATCATCCATATCTAAAAAATCCCAGCCTAGTGATTGCGCTAATTGTTTGCCAATATAGCTTTTACCACATCCCATAAATCCAATTAGATAAATTTTATCTGCTTGTTTCTTCATTTTATCTTATAATTTCGAGCAAAAATAAATAAAAAAATTACCTTTGCCACACAAAATAAGGAACACCGAAATAATTAAGGAACGCGATAAAAATAAATGGAGATTCTCGTCGGACGATTAGTTAAATAAACGATTCATTTTAAGTGTTTTAGCTAATCGTTCGACTTTAAAGAATCTGCATTTATTTTTATCTTACTACTAATTGTTCAATTAATTATTTTGTCGCTGCTTAATTTTACTTTGGGACTTTAGGTTTAATTATTGCGATTCAAAAATCAAAATTTATCATTCAGAATTAAGTCTAATAAATGGATAGTAGGTATAAATTTTTTATGGTCTTAGGATGTGTATTTTTATTGGCTTGCCAAGAACAAGTAATAGAATCTAATTCGGATAAGTCCCTAAAAGAAATTAAAATAGACAAAGGGAGTATCAGCAATGCCGATATTATCCGAAATCCTGTCACCGCAGATAATCCAATAGATACTACAAATGTAGCTAAAATGGAATTTGATGATATTCGATATCGCTACGGAGAGGTTGATGCAGGGGAGATAGTAACACATACTTTTACCTTTAAGAATATAGGCAAAGCTCCTTTAATCATCAGTAACGCCAAGTCAACTTGTGGTTGTACCGTACCAGAATGGCCTAAAGAACCTATTCCCGTTGGTGAATCAGGGGAAATCCATGTAAAATTTGATACCAAGAATAAAGACGCTTTTCAAACCAAGCCTATTTTCTTGACGGCAAATACTCATCCTTCTGAGACGACCTTGTATTTGATGGGGAAGGTTCGGGGGAAGAAGAAGTAGGCAGTCAGGCAGTTTGCAGTGGGCAGTTTTTGACCTTAGAATAAAATATCGAGATTGGCAAAATTGAAATGGAGATTAAGTCTATAAATTTGAACAACAATAATTTATAAAATTAACTAGTGGGAAAAGGTAATAATAACAGCAATAAACATTACTAAATACCCCAAATTCTAAAATAAACTATGCAAGGATTACCCATTTTCTTATTACAGATAGGTTCACCAAGTTTGATGAATCAAATGATGCCGTTTTTACTCATCATTGTGGTGATGTATTTCTTTTTTATCCGACCTCAGTCGCAGAAGCAAAAAGCGCAAATGAAATTTGTAGATGATATGAAGAAGGGACAACAAATTGTGACGACAAGTGGAATATTAGGAAAAATATCAAAAATAGACGATTCTATAGTTACTTTAGAAGTGAGTCCTAAGACTTATATTCAAGTAACTAGAGCGGCAATTTCTAAAGAATTGACAGAAGAGACTTTAAAAGAGACACAAAGTAAATAATACCGTCTGAAAATTAAAAAGCGGGTAACTTTTTTAAAGTTGCCCGCTTTTCATTAACTCGGTTGATTATTTCTACTGAGGAGGAATACGTAAAACTTGCCCAGGGTAAATTTTGTCAACACTTTTCAACATTGGTTTATTTGCTTCAAAAATAGCATTATAAGCCATTGCATTGCCATATTGCGACTTAGCAATTTTAGATAAAGAGTCTCCACTCTGTACCGTGTAAAAAGTAGCTTCAGGTTCTGCATTTTCGACCTCCATTCGGTCATCCACAGAAGTAACGCCTTCCACATTTCCAAGTGCTAAAATCACTTTTTCTCTAGTTGCATTATCTAAGGTCTTGCCACCTACAATGATTTGCTCACCAAAAGCAATGTCTAGATTTTCGACAGGTAAACCAAGTTTACTAATCTCTGATTTTAAGGCATCAGCTTTGTTTAATTCTACTTTAACTACTTCTGGAGCTTTAGTTGATTTTCCAGTTACTTTATTTAAAATATTAGAACCGGCATCTTTTAAAAATGAAAATAATCCCATTTAATTTGTTATTTAAGTAACTAGTATTAAGTAATCGTCATTTTTGATGAGGCTATTTTTTCTTTATGCAAGGCATGAAGAAGTGTAAGCTTCTGAACCGAAAATCGGACGGGATGGCTTACATAGCACCGCTACAGAGATAATTTTTAACATGAGCAAAAGAGGAAGATTCGGAGAATCTTTTTCTTTTGTGAACCGCTTGTGGACGGGATGCTTTAATGGAAAAAAAATCCATCATAAAATGTATCGATTATTTGATAGTAGGTACTTATAGTGATTAATACCCGCAAAGTGTAGCTTTTTTTGATAAAAGAAAAGCTTTGGAGCGTAAAAAATAACAATACATGCTAATTTATTTAATGTGTAGTCTTTTTTTTATGCTTTAGGAGAAAATAAAAGCTAAGAAACTTTGAAAAAATAATACAGGAAAGGGAAAGAATTTTTTAAAAGCCATTAAAATTTTTTGAAACCATACACTTTTCTAAAAGACCGTCTTTGGCGGCTAAAAACTGGGGTTTGGGGTGAGCAATTCTTAATTTTTTGATAAAAAATTAAGAATTGCTCACCCCAAAAGCCTCTTTTCCCGCACGAAGCATGAAGAAGTGTAGACTTCTGAACCCGAAGGGACGGGCTGCCAAGTGCGTGATTTAGTAAAAAGTGTATGGTTCAAATTAAAATTTTAGTAGTATTGTTGGGAACTTTTACTACCCAAATTTTAATTATGAAAAAATCACTCCTATTATTAGGCATCGCAATTTTCTCTATTAGTTTATTTGCGCAAGGCCAGCCCGATGAAAAAATTAATGAAATCATTCGGAAGCATGGCTTAGAGGAAAGCAAAGTTATGGAAACGGCTAGTTGGATGATGGATGTGTATGGACCACGTTTGACCGGTTCTCCAAACTAAATAAAAAAGCACGTTAGAGCGAATCCAACGTGCCAATCCACATCTCACGAATGAGATACGATGAACTATCTTTTTTAGTGGTAAGTTGTGAGCGTTGTAAGGGTTTAATCTTTGCGAAATTTATCACTGACCACTAACCACGAATCATTAAACACTATTTCTTATTTATCCTGCTAGCACCAGAAGTCTGCCTGTCCACTTTCGGATTCCCTGTATAGTTAATGTAGGAACTGCCTGACGTTCTAGCATCCAAGTATTCTATCA
>CAYMSC010000588.1:0-3726 GCA_964392805.1 uncultured Saprospiraceae bacterium | reverse complement strand
TCTCTCTTGCTTTGAGGTATTGTTGATCGTTATTTAATTTTTTTACTCTTCTCATATCTTTTAAAAGTTGTTTTAGGGAAAGGGAAAAAAATAACCTACGCAAAATAAGTACACGCTCTAAGGAAAAATCCGTTTAAATCCGCCTGATCCGTTAAATCCGTACAAACTATCCTCCTAGCTTGTCTGCGTAGGTTATTTTTTGCGAAATCCCTTACCTGTTCCGTTTGCCCCTCCAATGATGATTAATTGCTTCATTTTTTTATAGTTCTATCATCGAATTAAAGTAGAAAAGCCTTCTAATCTTACTGGTTCTCCTCTAGGCGTTCTATAAGAGAGGACATATATATAGACCCCTGCGGGACTATCTCTGCCCACATTATTTTTTCGACCATTCCAACCTTCGTTAATATCATTGGTTTCAAAAATGAGTTCTCCCCAACGATTCCATATGGTAAAGACAAAATCAGTTGCCCCTATTAAAGAGCCATTTCCAATGAAGATATCATTGATGCCATCTCGTGTTGGCGTAAAAGCATTGGGCATAAACCACTCTACAAAAGGAATGATGTCTATAAATTGTACGGCAGTATCACGACAGCCATTAGTCGCCGATACGATTTGGACTATTTGTTGCAATCCTGTATCTCTAAAAGTGAAAGAAGGGCTAGCTTGTGTAGACGTTCCTTGATTGTCAAATTGATAGCGCCAGGTATCATTATTAAACGCTTCATTCGTTACATTAACGGTTGGATTGACGGTAGAAAGTTCTGTTGGATTTAGCGAAAAGCCAGCCGTTGGAGATGGTAAAATAGTAATTAAATCATTAAAATCTTCGGCGGCTTCACAGCCAGCTGCGGTTTCTATGGAGAGTGAAACAGCATAAACCCCTGGTTCTTCATAGACATGTATCGGACTGACTTCCTCAGAGGTATTGCCATCACCAAATTTCCAAAGCAAATTATTATTATTGTCAAAAGGGGTAGAATTATTGGTAAACTGAATAGCGGTTGGCGAACAACCTCCATCTGTACTTTGGGAAATAGAAATAAATTGAGGCGTAGGAGAATAGATAATGTTGACGGTCTCTGAGTCCTCACAACCATTGGCATCTCTTACGGTGAGAAAAATATCAAAATTACCAGAATTAGCATATTGATAAACGGGGTCTTGTTCACTAGATTGCCCCCCATCTCCAAAATCCCATTCCCAATCGGTGATTGCTTGCCCTTCGGTGAAAGAAGAATCTATAAAAGAGACGGGACCAACAATGCAACTATCAAAGGACTGGTTAAAATCGGCGGTTAAAGCTGGTAATATTTCTACAGAAATGGTAGCCGAATCAATACAAGATGGACTATTAGGATTCAAGGTTAACGTTCCTGTGTAATTTCCTTGACCGGGGAATAGCACTTCGGCATCCCAATCATCAGAAAGAATAGTGCCTTCATCAAATGCCCAAGTAATACTATCTATAAACTCCCTTTCAAAACTTTCGTTGATGAATTGCACACTTTCTTGACCGCATATAGTGAAGTTAAAATTTCTTAAAACCACTTCTCCATTGGTTGTAATAATTTCTGTTACATCATCACTTTGGATTTGCGCCGTTACATTTTGAAAACACGCAGCGACATTAAATTGAAAATCTCTTTGAATGGACCCTAAAAATTCTCCATCTCTATATTCTTCTACACAAACACCGACTACAAATTGCCCTTGGATATTCGGAATTCCCGTTATTAATCCTGTTTCAGGGTCAATAGCAACTACGGGGTCGCCCGCCATTGGTATTTCGGGAGTATAAGTAGGTTCTATAAAATTTACGGGTTGATTAATAAACTCAGGACAAGCAGGACTAGGACCTGAACCGTCACAGTTATCACTATTTCCCAATGGGTCTGAAACTGGGTCTCCTGCTGGACCTCCACCCAAAATAGGTGTACAGAAAGAATAAACTAAAGAATCTCCTTCGGGGTCTATCGCAGAATGGTCAAAATTTATAGGTTCATTATTACAAATGACGGTTGGTGGAAAGCTACGAAAAACAGGACTACTATTACACCTTGCTTGAGATGCAGGGTTAATTTCTACCAGATAGGAAGAACCCGATGTACTTGGATTTTCTATATTTAGGATAGTTTCATT
The DNA here is from genome assembly GCA_964392805.1 of uncultured Saprospiraceae bacterium. Lineage (GTDB taxonomy): Bacteria > Bacteroidota > Bacteroidia > Chitinophagales > Saprospiraceae > JAFMDF01. The sequence goes on along the minus strand of CAYMSC010000588.1, from coordinate 1,581 downwards.
TCGGCAACATCGCTGAAAAACTATCACATAGCTTTTGTCAACCATTGGGGTGAAAAGCCCTCTTAATCCATCAATATCATATGTGTAAATGGCTTCTTCCACACAAGCATCAACTGGAGATATAAGGCATTCTAAAGGAGGAGGAGGAACAGGTCTAATTAGGTCTGGAGCTTGTCGAATTTCATTTCCCACTCCATCACTTTGAGTTAATTCTTCACAACTACCATTTGAATCGCAAACGAAGTAAGTTAAATTGGTATCATCGTCAAAACCTTGATTACCGGGCGTACAATCACGATACAAATGAAATTCTATAGTGTACCTTCCTTCCCCCAAACAAACATAAGTTACCTCACCACCAATAATATGACTGGCAAAGCCTTCAAAATTTAGGCATAAGAAAAAAACTAAATAAAAGTATCTTAATCGCATTCAGAATATTTGTGCTTATTGATGGAATGGACCGCCATTTATTTTTATAAATTGCCCCTAAAAGTAAGTCTTTTCTACAAAAGAAATCCTTCCAAAAAGGTAGTTTTATATTTTTTATTGGATACAGGACGGCTATTTTAAAACGCCTTTTGCCTCAAATTCTGTTAAAATTTATATTTTTTTGTAAAATTATGTCAGCAATTGTACTAAAATACTTTTAATTGCAGTTTATGTAGGCATAGAATTATAGCAAACACTTACCATCAATTCGCCCATATACCGTATTAATTACCAAATTGAACCAGTCAAGGATATAATCTCTTTGAATGGTTTAAAAGTTTTCTTTCCCAAAAACAAAAAAATTGCCTTTTCATAGCTAGGTTTTTCCTAATTAATGAGATATTTGTGCCATTTTTTATAGTTATAAAAAATTATAAACTAAACATTATAACCAGTTGATAAAAGAAGTACATGGATGCAATAACTTTACCTAACACGATTACTTTTGACAAAGACAATTTTGAAAATATTGCCGAGATTCTAGAAAATGATGGCATTATTTTATACCCTACTGACACCATTTGGGGATTAGGCTGTGACGCTACCAACCCAGTAGCCGTAGAACGGGTTTATAATTTGAAACAAAGAGACCGTTCCAAACCATTTGTCTTATTGGTGGATAGCATTGAAATGATAAAGGATTATGTGGAAACCTTGCATCCACGATTGGAGACGCTAATGATGTATCATACTCGCCCAATGACGGTCATTTATGATAAAGCGAAAAATCTACCCGAAAATGCAGTTGGACCAGGCGGAAGTGTAGCGATTAGAGTAGCAATGGACCCATTTTGTCAAGAATTGATTCGTACGGTAGGGAAACCATTGGTGGCAAGTTCTGCTAATATTAGTGAGGAACCATTTCCATCTATTTTTGGTGAAATTAGCTCTGAGGTAATTCAAGGAGTAGATTATATTGCTAAACATCGTAGAAATGATAAAACACCAAAAGAACCGTCTGTGATAGTGAAATATGATGGGAAAGGAGAGTTGGTTTTTCTTAGAGAATAGACTTTTAATTGTGAGTTGTATTTGAGCATCAGGTGAAAAAGTGATAAAAATCCGTTGTCCTTAAATTATCCGTTGTAT
>CAYMSC010000587.1:0-3733 GCA_964392805.1 uncultured Saprospiraceae bacterium | reverse complement strand
CAAAAGAAGCCGTCCTAGATGTTCAAGTTATTGTTTTGCCGTTACTTAATAAGATAAAATTGCTAAATAAGTTGTAAGGATTATTGATTGCACATTTTATTTTAAAAATCAAACCTTCTATTCCAAGAGTTGTTACTTTTACGGTGCAGAATTAGTTTAAAGAATCTTTCTAAAATAAGCGTGTGAAGGAATTATTTGTCCTCAATAAGTTTTTTGTAAAGTATAAGTGGCATTTTCTTTTTGGAATTGTATTCGTTGCTTTGTCTAATTATTTTAGGGTGTTGCAACCACAAATGATTCGGGAAGCATTGGATTTGGTAGTGGAAAATATCGCCTTATATCGGCAATTAGATGGTTTTGATTTGCAGCAGGAATTATTCGGCATTTTGGGTAAAACGCTAATGATTTTTGGTGGATTGGTATTGCTATTGGCATTGATTATGGGGCTGTTTATGTATTTTATGCGGCAAACCATTATTGTGATGTCTCGACGGATAGAATACGACATGCGGAAGGAATTATTTGACCACTATGAACGCTTAGATTTAGCTTTTTACAAAAAAAATAACACGGGAGATTTGATGTCTCGAATTACGGAAGATGTCAATAAAGTAAGAATGTATTTGGGGCCCGCTATTCTTTACTTTATTAACCTCGTTACGCTTTTTGTTTTTGTGATTTATTCGATGATTCAAGTAAGTCCCGAATTGAGTTTATACGTGTTAGCCCCCCTACCCTTTTTATCGGTATCCATTTATTATGTGTCTAGCTTGATTAATAAAAGGAGTACGATTATTCAACAGCAATTGGCGACTTTAAATAGTACGTCTCAGGAGGTCTATTCTGGTATTAGAGTGGTGAAGTCTTATGTGCAAGAAGGGCCAATGGGGCGCTTTTTCTCAGGGCAGAGCCAAAATTATATGGACAAATCAATGGATTTGGCAAAAATCAATGCTTTGTTTTTTCCTTTGATGATGTTATTGGTGGGCATCAGTACTATTCTAACCGTTTATGTCGGTGGTTTGCAGGTAGTGAAAGGGGCGGTAACGCCCGGTAATATTGCGGAGTTTGTTATCTATGTTAATATGCTAACTTGGCCCGTAACGGCTATTGGTTGGATTGCTTCTATTGTGCAACAAGCGGCGGCTTCTCAAAAGCGAATCAATGAATTTTTGGAAACCAAACCCGCTATTATTTCTCCGAATACCTCTGCTAAAAAACTAGAAGGACAAGTGGCCTTCGACAAGGTAACTTTTACTTATCCCGATACGGGCATTCGTGCCTTGGATAAGGTATCTTTTTCCTTGAAAAAAGGCGAGAAAATGGCGATTATCGGTCGGACAGGATCGGGAAAAACGACGATTGCAGATTTATTACTACGGATGTACGATGTCAGCGAAGGGCAGATATTATTGGATGGCGCAAATATTCAAGAGAAAAACTTATCTAGTGTTCGGAGTCAAATTGGTTATGTGCCACAAGACATCTTTTTGTTTTCTGATACCATCTCCAAGAATATAGCTTTTGGTAATAAAGACGTAACGCAAAAAGAAATTGAACAGTTTGCTAAATATTCGGCTGTATATGAGGACATCAAAGGTTTGTCTAAAGGATTTGATACTTTAGTTGGAGAAAGAGGCGTAACCCTTTCTGGTGGCCAAAAACAAAGAGTATCTATCGCTCGAGCCTTAATTAAAAAACCAGAAATCATCATTTTGGATGATTGTTTGTCTGCCGTTGATACCAATACGGAAGCGCAGATTTTGGGCTATTTTAATGAGTCCTTACAAGATAAAACGACTATTATTATTACCCACCGAATATACGCTCATTTGAGATTCGATAAAATTATCGTTTTGGAAGATGGACAAATAGTGGAAGAAGGGACGCACGAAGATTTATTGAAGAATAAAGGGTATTACTATGATTTGTATGAGAAGCAGCGTATGGAGGAAGTTGTTTAATTTCAACCTCAATTTCAAATTCAAAAATCAAAAAAAATACGACCGCATTTATAAATAATACACGAACCATGATAAAATCCGTGTACATCCGTTCCATCCGCCTAATCCGTGAGGCTATACTACCTGTTAAGTTATAATGATAATTTCAACTTCAACTTCAATTTCAATCTCAAATTCAAACTCAATAATTGAAAATTTCAATTAATTTCGACGCTCCTTAATAAACAAAGTAAAGAACCCACCTAAGATTAAGAAAACACCTGCCAATCGAATTACATTAACTGGATTTTTGCCTAACAAATCATAGACAAAAAACTGCATGGTGAATATTTGAATAATCATTGGCACGACAATGAAAACATTAAATATACCCATATAAACGCCTGTTTTATTTTTGGGAATAGACCCTGCCAACAACTGATACGGCATTGCCAATATAGAGGCCCAGGCAAGCCCTAATCCAATCGTGTATAAGTAGAGGGAATAAATAGGAATACCGCCTGCAGCAAAGGGATTAGGCAAGGTAAACAGTACATTTGTTACACTTAGATAAGGAATCGCCAATAAACCAATTCCCCCTAAAAGTAAACTGAAAAAATGCACGCCTTTTGCACCGATTCTAATCGCTAATGGAACGAGCGCAAAAGCTAATACAAAACAGAAAATATTATAAGTACCATTCATTTGTCCTGTTAGTACTTGTGCTTGTTTAAAACCTGCTGTTTGTTCGTCTAAGGTATCAAAAAGAGAAAGCGACAAGGCAGAAGTCAAATACTGCCAATAACAAAACATCGCATACCAAGTAAAAAACTTAACTGGAATGAGCTGTTTCATCGTCAAAGGCATGTCTTTTATCGCTTCGGCTATACCATTATAAGTTCTGGAAATTGCATTCCCTTTTGCCTTCTCTGCTTTCATTTTCGCTAATTCTTCATCTGAAGGCGGATATTCTGGAGTTGTCATGACAGAATATAGCACCGTTGCAATAGAAGCAAAGGAACCAATAAAAAACGCCCAATAAGTAGAGACTGGAATCCCATTCTCCATGGTGTCCGTTAAAGCGAAAAAACCAAGAGTAATTAATATAGCAGGCGTAAAATTAGCAATAGTACTTGCCAAACCTGTAAAAAAACTCTGCATCAAAAACCCCAAAGAATGTTGGTCCTGTTCCAGCTTGTCTGAAACAAAAGCTCGATAGGGTTCTAAGGCAATATTATTACCTGCATCTAATATCCATAATAAGCCCGCTGCCATCCAGATAGATTGAGAAAAAGGCATAAATATCAAGGCTACACTCGCTAAAATAGCACCAATCAAAAAGAATGGTTTTCTTCTGCCAAATTTCGGCGACCAAGTACCATCACTTACTGCTCCAATAATCGGTTGAATGATTAATCCTGTTACAGGTCCAGCTAACCAAAGTAGTGGCAATTCACTTTCTACCGCTCCTAAATATTTATAGATGGCACTCATATTACTTTGTTGTAAACCAAAGCTAAATTGAATACCAAAAAAGCCAAAATTCATATTCCATATTTGCCAAAACGAGAGTTTAGGTTTCATGGAATCAAGCGTAACTTTTGACATAGTTATTTTTTATTGAAATTATTAGAAATGAGGAGTTGCAATTATGCCCCATAATTGTATTGTAAAAAGTAGGAGTATTGTATAATTCATTACCCTACACTTTTTACTGAATCACGCACTTCGCTACGCTACGTGCGAATAAGAAGTCTTTTGGGGTGAGTAAATCTTGATTTTTCAATAAA
>CAYMSC010000586.1:0-3746 GCA_964392805.1 uncultured Saprospiraceae bacterium | reverse complement strand
AACATCTCTTTTCTAAAACTTAGAATATTTAAAAATTGCTGTACATCCTTATCCCATCCTGCCCATCCTCTGGAGTCTGCTAACCAGAAATGGCTCAACGTTTTTTCCATCGTAGGTTTTACATTATAAGCCGCTCTTTTCAGCATCATTCTGTATTGATAGCCAGACCAGGAATAACTGACATTTTCTCCCAACCATTCTTTTAATTGTGCCATCACTCGATTGGTTAAACGATCATCCCACACATAGTTTTCTTTTTGTAATAACTGAATCAAAGGTGAATGTTCATCCGGCAATGTTTTGACTGCTTTTAATTTTTCATACAACACTTCATTAAAAACCTCATTGGGTAATTTATTTAGAATTGGCTTTATATCTAATTGGGTCCATTTATGTTTGGTGTAATTAGCCAACCAAAATCGCAAAATGGCTTCCGCCCAATCCACTGATTCATGTAAAGCGGCCGCTGCCGCAATGCCTTCTATCAACATTAAAGCCCATTCATTATTACTAAAAAGATATAAAATTTCCGCTGGTTGTTTTTGAAAATGTTTTTCCCATTTATTAGGGGGGACAATAGCCACCATTTGAAAAAGCATCCCAGTTGGCACGCCTCCAAGTTTCCATTTCTTTTTGGGATTAATGCCGTCTTTAATTAATACCTTGTCTTTTGGAGAAGGCAAAATAATCGTCAGTTTCTCCACTCCTTCTATCTGACCAACATTCACTGCTATTTTTAAATACCTAAAAATTCTTTTTTGTAATTCACTATTAGGCAATTGACTTAATAATTTAGCGGCATTTATTCTTACTTCTTTTCTTGGAAAATCTAAACATTCTTCTAAAAAGACCTCATCTAAATCTGATAATTCAATCGCCAAACATTTTAGAAAAGCGGCTTTTTCTGTTAATCCATCTTCTGCCCAAGTAGTCAATAATAAAGCCAGTCCTTTTCCAGGGTCTTGTCGGCGCAAGGTCTTCAAAATAGCAATCCGTTCTGCTTTAGTGCCTGTTTCCCACTTTTCTTGAGATACCGTAATCGCTAATTTCTCCCAAGCAGGATTGAGCTGAATTAACCAATTACCTCTATTTCCGATAATCGGTTTTAAATTTTGCCATAACTCCTCTTCTTTCACACATTTATCCAACAATTCTGGTAACATTTCAAAAGGCAAACATTTATTATAATCTGCCATTCGTTCCACAAATTCCGTCAAAGCAAAAGGATAACGACCTTCCAAAATTAAACCTAAATGCATGGCTGATTTGATACTGCAACTAGCTAATTCCTCTTCTGGACTTACATTCAGTACTTCCCCTTTCCATTGCTTTGGCTGAAATCCTGCTTTTTGTAAAGGCGCATATAAAGCGGCACTTTCTAGAACGACTTCTGTAATTTCTTTCTCTGTATCAATGCCATAGCCTTGCAACTCTGCTTTCATAGCAGGTGATAAGGTACTTCGGTCGGTACCCAATAAGGCTAATTTGACGAGTTCGTTCCAGCGCATGGTTTTTCTGTAGTGCCAAGCTCTGCTTGGTATATTAATTACAGTCACCAAGCAGAGCTTGGCGCTACAGGGCAAAAATAACACGATTTCTACCTAAATTTCATTAGATATTATTTTATAGCAAAGAAACTACTTATTTTTGTCTTTACTATTGAGAATTGAGGTTTAGGAAAAGAGAATTGAGCACTATTTTTATCTCTACTCTCTCCTCTCTACACTCTGTTCTTTTATAAACTACACAAAATAGCATGGACCAATTAGCACAACATATAGAAAGTATTGTTTTTGTCTCCCAATCTCCAATTTCTTTCAAAGAAATTAAAAGTTGTTTGGAGACTACCTTTGAATCTAAGTTTAAAAAACCAGCCTTAGAAAAAGCCATTGATGAACTCAAGGCAAAATATCAAGAAGAGCAATTTTCTTTTGAATTTTTAGAAATTGCGGGTGGCTTTCAATTTCTAACTAAACCTGCCTTCCATAATTCTGTCGGTACTTTATTGAGACAAAATAATAAAAGAAGGTTGTCCAAAGCTGCTTTGGAAACACTCTCTATTATTGCCTATAAACAACCAGTGGTTAAAAGTGAGATGGAAAAAATTAGAGGCGTAAGTTGTGATTATTCTGTGCAGAAATTATTGGAGAAAGAATTAATCGTAATGGTCGGTAGAAGTGAAGCACCTGGTCGGCCTTTATTGTATGGCACTAGTGAAAAATTCATGGATTATTTTGGGTTAAAAAGTTTGGACGAAATGCCAAAACCAAAAGACTTTAAAGACCCTGATAATGAAATTGGAGAGCAAGCACCTATTGATGAAAGTGTGGCAACCGCTCCAGTAACCGAAATTCTAGCAAATGCTGATGCACAACCCACCGCCAATGAAGCGGCAGTTGTAGAAGCTAATGAGTCTGAAATAGAAGTAGTTGGCCTCCCAACAGTAGAACAAATTCCAGATGAAACAGCAACAGCTGATATTCCAACGGAGGAACAAATCTTACCTGAGGAAGCGACTTTAGTAGAAGCATCTATGGAAAATGCAGATGAGGAATCAATAGAAACTACTCCACCAACCGAAGATGCACAACCAGTAGAAGTAACTGAAAATGAAATAGAATCCGTAGCTGAAACACTAAGCGAAGACCCCGAAGATTATGAAAACCTAACTACTGACTCCGAAGAAGACCTACCTACAACAGAAGATGTTTCCTCAGAAGACACTGAAGATTAAAATAATTTAGCATGCTCCTTTTATAATTTTCAATTTTCAAATAGCGACATGGTAAACCCTACGCAATTTGAAAATTGAAAATTTTAAATTGAACATTGAAAATTTAAACGGGTATTAAAGGGAAATCGTAGTTAAGGCTAGGAAGTTATTTTTATTCGCTCTTTTATGGATTGAACTAAGGCAGGTGAAACGGAACGGCGTTGAACTCGGCTTTTTACAAACTCTCTAAAGGATTTTTCTTTATGTAGTAATTCCATGTAATTGGGATTCGACTTAATCTCTCTCAACAATTCTCTTTCCGCTTCTTTACTTAATGCATTATCTAAGTACATCGTAACTTTTCTGACTAAATCTTTATAATCCTGTGAATTCTTCATGCTTAATGAATTTTAAAATGTCCGCTTTGCATAACAGACTGTCAGATAGGGATTATAAAACCGCCAACTTGCCGCCTTGGAGGCCGTAATCCCTGTAAACGATGGGACACGAAAGCAAAATGTCGAATTTAATAATTTCATATCGTGACAGAAAAAACCCCAAGTAGAAGGAAATTTAAAATCTAAAAGGCTAAATCTAAAAGTTCAAAGTACCACACAGGCCATCTCTTTTTATCGAGACATGTATTGCTGTTTCAGGTATCTTATCATTCTAAGTTTAAAAATTTAGTTTACAATTTGCTCCTACTTGGGGTAAGGATGATTCCTATGCAAGCAGCGTGATGAACAATATTTATTTTTAGGAGGATTCAGGTGCTAGGAGTTAGGAGTCAGATGGAACGCTTTCTACGTCTCGCCTGACTCCTCACTCCTCACTCCTGTCACCTATTCTTTAGAACGCTTATCAGAATAGCCGTATTGAGCAGCATATTCCTTTAGCTTTTCTTTTAACATATTTCTAGAACGGAATAATCGAGAACGCACCGTTCCGATTGGGACATTGATGATTTTAGAAATTTCTTCGTAAGTAAATCCTTCAATGTCACATAATAAAATTACCGTTCTAAAGTCTACTG